>DATMSL010000505.1:0-2543 GCA_035565435.1 Dyadobacter sp.
GACGACCGATTCTATAAACCAGCCCGTCCGGAAAGCTGCTCCCGAAAGGTGCAGTTTAAAATACAGGATATAGAAAGTCAAAAAATCAAAGAACGAACTGTGCAGGCCAAACACGATCATAAAACGACGGATGAGGCCCATGCTCCATTTACCTGCCCTGGCCGTCTGCTGCTGATCTACCTGATCTGAAGCGATGGCCAGCGCCGGAAGGTCGGTTATGAAATTGGTGAGCAATATCTGCTTGGGAAGCATCGGAAGAAATGGCAGCAGCAGCGATGCGCCCGCCACACTGAACATATTCCCGAAAGTTGCACCTGTGGTGATGAATATGTATTTCATGGAATTGGCAAACGACTTTCTGCCTTCCAGGATTCCATCCGCCAGTACGGACAAGTCCTTTTCCATTAATACAAAGTCGGCGGCCTGTTTGGCAACATCCACCGCATTGTGGGTTGAGATACCCGCATCTGCCGCATTGATCGCCGCTACGTCGTTGATACCATCTCCGATATAGGCCGTGACCGCTCCGTGCTCCCGCAAAGCTTTGACCACTCTGACCTTCTGATGCGGCTCGATTTCCGCGTAAACAGCGATGTTCATAGCCCGTTGCCCGAAAGCTTCGGGGGAGAGATTATCCAGCTGCGGGCCGGTCAGGATGCGGTCGTCTGCAATGCCCAGCGTTTGGGCAATGTGTCTGGCGGCAAACCGGTTATCCCCGGTAATGATTTTAACCTCAACACCCAGCTCACGCAGTTTTTGAATAGAGGCAAAACTAGAAGCCTTTAACGGATCTTCCAGTAGCAGATAGCCGGCAAAGGACATTTCACTCTCATCAGCCCGGACGATGCGGTCCGACGTGGTGTGTTTGATCGCAATGCCCAGCACCCGGTAACCCTGCTCGCAATAGGTCCGATACCGGGCCAGCAGATCCTGCCTGCGGGCGTCGTCCAGCAGCACGTTTGCACCCCGCCCGGTTTCAACCCGGGAACATACTTCCAGGATATTTTCCAGTGCTCCTTTGCTGATCATGAGATTGCCGTCCTCACGAGCCGCTAACACCGTGACGCGCTTTCTGATGAAATCATAGGGAACCTCATTGAGACGGCCGTAACCTTGTGTGCCCAGTGCCAGATCAGCCAGCGCTTCATCGATTGGATTGCTAAACCCCTGCTGCATAACTGCATTGAGGTAAGCATGCAGACGCACCTGCTCGCAGGGATCTCCATCTGCATCCATTGCGCCACAAACCCGGACGCTGCCTTCTGTGATCGTTCCGGTTTTATCCGTGCAAAGCACCGTTACCTCACCCAGATTGAAAATGGAGGAAAGCTTTTTGACGATGACCTTCCGCTCCATCATTCGCGCGGCGGCATTGGACATGGCAACGGTCATAATAGCCGGTAGAAGCTCGGGGGCCATCCCCACGGCCAATGCCAGCGAGAAAAGCACAGAATCGATCAGCGGTTTGCCAAAGTAAATGTTGACGGCCAGAATGACCAGCGTCAACACCGTCGTAATTTGCAACAGAAAATAGCCGAAACCGCGGATTCCGTGCTCGAATGCGGTCTCGGGAGTCTCCGTCAGGCTTTCCTGCAACTTGCCGAAAACGGTATCCGTACCAACACGGACAACGAGTGCCCGCCCGGTCCCGCTGATCACATTCGTACCCTGCCAGAGGCAATTGAAACTCTGTGAAAACGCAACCTGTCCTGCTAGCTGCCCCGCCATCTTTTCTGCCGGGAAGCTCTCTCCTGTCAGGCTGCTTTCATTGACGTGCAGTTCATTGCTGTCGATAATGCGGCAATCCGCTGGGATCATATCACCGGCTTTCAACAGCACCACATCACCGGGCACGACGTCACCGGCGTCAACTATTTGCTCCGAGTTGTCGCGGAACACCGTACTTTTTTGCGCGATCAGCTTCTGTAATTTTTCAACTGCTTTCCCTGCCTTGTACTCCTGCCAGAAACTGAGCAGTCCGCTCGCCAGAATGATACAGCCGATAATCAAAGTATCGGAGACCTCGCCAAGGAACGCCGATAAAACAACAGCGACCACCAGCAGCAGCACAAGAGGGCTTTTGAACTGATTGACCAAGATCGAAAACATCTTTGAAAGCCCGCCTCTGGCTTGGGACCCGGGCGCGCGCATGTTACGCAGCCTTTCAGCGGCTTGCATACTATTCAGGCCGTCTGCATTCGCTGTTAATGCGTCGTACAGTTCCGAAAGAGGCGGCTCACCAAGCGTTGTCTGCGATATAGGTTCGGCCAACAGCATATTTGTTACATAGTCATTACAACCTGTCGGCAACTTCTTCGATACGGAGCCGCTTGCCGAACTCGCGAACGACCGCCGCTTTCATGGTTTGGGGTAGCATAATTTCTTGTATTTCAGGATGGAATACGGCTGTAAAATTGACCCTTAAAAATCCAGACAATCATGACGGCCGTCAGTTTCGAAAATGACGGTTGTAACTGTGCGACAACACTTTACTTATGTATGGCACCAATGATCGGATTCACTGCGATATGCACCTCGGCGAC
>DATMSL010000506.1:0-5323 GCA_035565435.1 Dyadobacter sp.
TATATGAAATCATATCGGTACGCTTTTCCGAATTTATCCCCCGAAATCAATTTGAATGCAGGATGCTGCTCCGGCATTTTGAATGTAGGCGCCTCCCATCCGAACTGCGCACAGGAATCGACGTAGACTTCGCTCCGCGTCGGATGAAACGGAGCCGTGATATTGAACGTCTCGTTTTGAATGCCTTGCTCAATAATCGTCTGGATAATGGCCGCGGCATCGTCGCGATGAATGTAGTTCACGGGAATATCGCCGGTAGTCATCTCCTTCTGACCCTGCACATATTTTCCAGGAATGCGGTTATAACCGAGCAGGCCGCTTAATCGCAGGACAGTGACCGTTTTTTCGGGCCTTAAAGCCGTGATCACATTCTCCGCGGCCACCATTTCCGGCTGGGCGGAATGCTCAGGCAATTGCACATCGGGTTCCACTGCAATTTGGCCGAGATCACGGTAAACGCCGGTAGAGCTTATAAAAACCACTTCGTTCGTCGGCGACTGGCGGATTGCCTCAGCTACCATCCGCATTTGCGCGGAGTAGTTACCAGCCACATTTTGCGACATGCGCGGCGGAATGGAGATCACGATCACATCCGAGTCGAAAAACGGCTCCGAAATGCGGGCGTCCAGCCCCGCTTCCGGGTTCAGTGGGAGCAGGTAACCGTCGATTCCGGCGGCGGCAAATTGGTCAAGTTTATGCTCCGACGTGGTGCTGCCTTTTACCTGTGATGTAATACCGCTGCTCAGTAACCGTTTAGCTAATGAAAACCCCAGCCAGCCGCAGCCCAGGATGCTTATGCGTTTTTTTTCTACTTTTGAAACTTGTTCCGACATATATTCTCTCCGCCAAATGGTTTATTTCAGGTCCTTATTGTGCATTCTGTTTATAGCTATCTTCCAATTTTCATGTAAAACCGACCAGCGCAAGGAGGCCGATATCAGCAATATCCGGTTTGAATTGGTTTCCAAAAATCTCGATGAGGAGCTGTTCTCCTGCAAATCGGTGGAAGATGTCCAAAAGTTCCTCGACAGCCATCCTCATCTTGCCAAAGGCTATTTTGCAGACGCGCCCGTAGAACCGTCCAAACTCGCCGCGCATTTACTCACAATCCTTCAAAATCCCGATTTACAGGCATTCCGCGCGCAGCTCGACTCAATTATCGGCGACCGTAAAACACGCATTCTGAACCCGCTTTCGGATGCATTCAAGCAAATTAAATACCATTATCCTCAATTCAGGATTCCCGAGGTTGATTTTATCATAACGGGCTTCACGGGCAACGACCTTTATATTTCCGATTCGCTCATTGTAATCGGCCTGGATTATTTCGGCGGACCGGCAGCGCGTTATCGGCCTAACGTATATGATTATCAGCTACGCCGCTACCAGCGCGAGTACATCGTGCCTTCGATCGTTTTCTTTGAGTCCAACCAGTTCAATTACATGAATGTCGGTGACCAGTCGTTGCTATCCGACATGATTGGTTATGGCAAGGGTTATGAGTTTGTAAAGCAGATCATGCCCCAAACTCCCGACAGCCTGATTATCGGATATTCGGAAGAAGATTTAAGAAGGACTTACAACAGCCAGACGGACATTTGGGCTTACTTCATTTCCAGCAAGCTTTTGTACGAAAAAAGCGACCTGAAAAAGCGCAAGTTCATTGACGATCGCCCGTTTACAACGGAAATCGGCAACAAAGTGCCGGGTGCCATCGGCCGATGGGTCGGTTGGCGGATCGTGAGCCGGTTTCTGGCTGAAAACCCGGACACGAAGCTCACCGATCTTATGGCAATTGACAATGCCGGCCGAATTTTGCAGGAATCGGGATATAAGGGCCAGACAGACGAAGATGAGTAAGTTTTTTACTTACTTTTGCGTCAAACCATTGTTCAGATAGCATTTAATGCCTTTTACGCTCATCATTTTCCTTCTGCTCGTCCCCGGCTTTGTCGTGATCGGCGTATATCTGGAACGGAAGGTTTCGGCCTTTATTCAGGACCGCCTGGGGCCTATGGAAGTAGGAAAGTGGGGGTTATTGCAGCTTTTTGCCGATTTGCTCAAACTGCTTCAAAAAGAGGACATTGTACCAAAAGCCGCCGACCGGAAGCTGTTTCTCATTGCCCCATTTGTCATATTCATATCTGTTTTTGCCGGATTTGCGGTGGTACCGCTCGCGCCTGAACTCGCCGGATCTGGCGCCGCGGTGGGCGTTTTCTTCCTGCTGACGATTGTTTCTGTGGATGTAATCGGACTGCTCATGGCAGGTTGGGGATCCAATAACAAGTTTGCATTGTATGGCGCCATGCGCGCTGTGGCGCAAATTGTTTCCTACGAAATTCCGCTGGGCCTTTCGATATTGTGCGTGATTATGCTCACGCAAACACTCGATTTACAGGTAATCAGCTATCAGCAAGGCATTTACACACCCGAAACGATTTACCTTTTCGGTATGCGCGAATTCGGAATCGATGTAAGCGGCGTGGGCGGGTTTTTATCCTGGAATATCGTCCGCAACCCGTTCCTATTGATTGCCTATGTGGTTTTCTTCATTGCTTCACTCGCCGAATGTAACCGTGCGCCTTTCGACCTTCCCGAAGGAGAATCGGAGCTGGTGGCCGGCTTCCACACCGAATATTCGGGCATGCGCTGGGCGCTGTTCATGCTTTCGGAATATGGCATGATGCTGCTAGTGTCGCTGCTGGGGGCTATTCTTTTCCTGGGTAGCTGGAACACGCCTCTGCCCAATATTGGCCCGGTGAAACTGGCCGATTGGACCAGCGGTGAACCGGGAACGTGGTTCGGCTACGTTACAGGAATTTTCTGGCTGCTATCCAAAGCATTGTTCGGTATCTTGATCCAGATGTGGGCGCGCTGGACGCTCCCGCGCCTGCGCGTAGACCAGCTCATGTACCTGGGCTGGAAGGTGCTCACGCCCGTGGGACTTGTATTATTCTTTATTTCAGGAGTTTGGCGCCTGATCGGCGTCTGATCATTTGACGATCTCTGCGCCGTCCAGAATGTAGTTCATCTGGTAAATATCGTCGGCATTCAGTTTCAATGTACCCGTGAAAGTAAGGCGCTCGTCGGTTTTGAACTTCTTCCCGTCCTTTTTCTTGAAATTCAGAGTCATGACCGTTTCCGGGCCGGCGCCGCCGCAGAAAAAGCACGCGCTGAATGGGAATGCGGAAAGAACATACAAATTGGCTTCCAGATCCACCGGCAGAATGTAACCCGTGATTGAAACCTGCTGGTTTTTCAGCTTCTGCACGCTCGGCCCGAATGTCGGGTGCAGCATGTAGATCGACTCTTCGGCATACCATTTCTTTTTGAAAGTAACATCCCGCAGGGTTTCCCAGGTCAGTTTCACCGGTTCAACCGCCGGTTTGAAAGCGAACAATGAGACGATGCAGAAGAACAATATGCTGATTTTGACAGATTTCATCAGTATTCCAATTTTGTATTACAATGATTTGTACCGGTTTAACAAATTTACACACATTATTATTCCTCCGCCAGTGTCCGCGAGATATTCAGCCGGTAAATGCCCAGCGAAGGCAATGCGGCCGCTACCACGCCAATCGCGAGCGCGCCGAAAAACAGGTAGATTTCCTCCGGCAGCAATGCAAATTTGCCCAATGAATAATGAAAGTCCTGCTCCGCAGATTTTGAAAATACCCACAAACCGACGCGGCTGGCAATAATGCCCGCAAAAAAACCGATTACTGCGAGAGATAACCCTTCAATGAGCAACATCAGGAACAGCCTCGTGCGCGTCGCGCCCATGGAGAGCATGAGGGCCATTTCATATTTCCTGTCTTTCAATGAATTATATAATGAAATAAATACGCTGACACCGGCGATGGAGATGATGATCAATGCTAATGTGCGCAGTGTCTCAATACCCACTCCCAATAATGAAAAGAGACGATTAATCTCGATGCTTGGCAATGCAGCCTGCATAGAAGTATTGTCGTTGATCTGCCGCGGAATGGTCATGAGGCCCATCGGGTTGCGGAACTGGATCAATGCGCTGGTTACGTCCTTGCCTTCCTCATCCGGTTCGGGATCTACATGGGCTTGGCCTTCACTATGCTCTACTTCCGCAACAGTTGGCGCTTCGGCTCCTTCGGAATGCTCGTGAATGTCCCAAACGCTTGAAAGCCGGGTTATGATCAGCTGATCTATCACCGTTCCGCTGGGCTGGAATATGCCCACTACCTTATATTTCTTGTCCTCGTGTTTCTCCCCTTCCGAATCCAGGCCATGCGAGCCGGAAAACTGATCACCTACCTTCAGCTTCGAGTCGCGCGCCACCTTGCTGCCGATCGTCACTTCCATGGATGCATTATATAAATGTCCTTCGGCCAATTTTGCGTTAAAATGCTCGACATATTTCGGCGTCGTGCCCAGAATGCGGAAACCCTGGTAGTTGTCGCCCATCGAAAGCGGAATAACGGTTTTCACAAAAGGGTTTTTACGCAATGCATTCACTTCGGCCAGCGGGATATTACCGGTAGGCGCGTCGATCTGATAAATGCTCGAAAGGATCACCTGCAACGGGCTACCTTTCGCGCCTACTACCATGTCGATGCCTTTCAGGTTGCGCTTGAACTGCTCGTCGAGCTGTTTGTTCAGGAGCAGAAGCAGGGAGATCATGCCAATGCCGAGGGTCAATAGCAATGCGCTCAAAAAGCTGTTGAGCTTTTTTTCCCTGAGATTGGCGATGCTGATCTTGAAGAGGTTCATTGGGATTATTTTACAGGAAAATCTGGTTCGAAAACTCGTCTTTGAGGCGTTGGTCGTGGGTAACAACCAACAAGCTGGCGCCTATTTGCGCGGATTGCTTTTTTAAGAGCTGAATCACCCGATGGCAGTTGTCGTCGTCGAGGTTGGATGTGGGCTCGTCGGCAAGGATAATATTGGGGTTGTTCATCAACGACCGCGCAATGCTCACCCGTTGCTGCTCACCCTGGCTGAGCTGGTTCGTTTTCTTAGACAAATGGTCGGCAAAGCCCAGCTGCTCGGCCAAATGCCGGGCTTTTTGCCGGTCTTCTTTCTGGTTAGCCAGGTAATTGGACAGCAAAATGTTATCCATCACCGAAAGAGAACTTACGAAATGGGGCCGCTGATAGATAATACCGATGTTTTTGGCGCGTGTGGCGGTAATTTCCTGAGGTGTCAGGTTTTTACTGGACTTGCCCGCGATGACTACATCGCCCGATTCCGGCGTCAGCAACAACGCCAGCAAATGAAGCAGTGTAGTTTTCCCTTTTCCCGACTGAACAAGGATCAAGAGTGTTTCTTTGTCGTTGCAATGAAT
>DATMSL010000507.1:0-13089 GCA_035565435.1 Dyadobacter sp.
TAAAGTAAACAATCAAAGTGACTAAGGCAGACGTAATCGCACAGATTTCCGAGAAAACAGGCGTAGACAAGGGCGACGTTCAGCAAACGCTAGAATCGTTTTTTACCGTGGTAAAGGACTCACTTTCTGATGGTGAGAACCTTTATGTTAGAGGTTTCGGTAGTTTCATCAACAAAAAACGTGCGCGCAAAGTGGCCCGCAATATTTCAAAGGGAACTTCCATGATTATTGACGAGCACTTTGTACCAAGCTTCAAGCCTGCAAAAGTTTTTGTTGAGCAGGTAAAAGAAAGTGACAAACTGAAAGCAGTCGCTGAAAAGTAATTTACCTGAAAAAGGTTGGGTTATAAGAGTATGAAAAAGTCCATTTTACTTTCTTGCGTGCTTGCGGTAGCACTGGTAGGAACGCTGTTCAGCCTTCCCAAGGTAGTCGTAAACAACAAGGGCAAAGAGGTGGACAAGGAGAAGGGCCAGTCGGCGGCCACGGCAGGTGCATCCGCACCAGCTGCTGCCACTGCTGAATCTGCTTCGAATTCGCATGATGGAGCCGCTTTAACCCCTGATCAGCAGAAAGTTGTAGATCAGCTCAGAAGCGGCTTCAATCAAGCGGGTGATAAAGACAAGGTTGCTGCGGGCATCAAGCTTTCAGACGAGTTTGCGAAGCTTCAAAAATTTGACAGCGCTGCATTCTACGCCGAAAAAGTGGCTGCACTCTCCCCCGCCATCGAAAACCTCATGCGTGCGGGCGACCGTTACTATGAGGCGTACGGATTCGCGGTGGACGAGCAGAAAGCAAAAAACCTGGGTATTAAAACCCGTGAATATTACCAAAAAGCTATTGATCAGAATCCTGGCCTGTTGACTGCCAAAGCCAACATGGCGATGACCTACGTAAACACCGAGAACCCGATGCAGGGTATTCTGATGTTGCGCGAGGTGATCGACGCGGATCCTACCAACGAATTGGCATTGTTCAATCTGGGGATCCTGTCCATGAGATCTAACCAATATTCAAAAGCTGCTGACAGGTTCAGACAGATTTTAACCAACAATCCTAAGAATACGAAAGCTAAGTTCTATCTTGGTCTTTCGCTCGTAGAATTGGGTGACAAGGAACAAGCAAGCAAAGTTCTGTCGGAGGTTAAAAAAGAGGAGAAAGACCCGGTAATCCAGCAAGCTATTGGCGAGTTGGAAGGCCGTCTGGGCAACTGACCATCAGATCATTAAGGAAATACATTACTTATTTATAAAACGACATAATCATGCCTTGCGGAAAAAAGAGAAAAAGACATAAGATCTCCACTCACAAGAGAAAGAAAAGACTTAGAAAAAACAGACATAAGAAGAAATAATTGGCTATGACCGGGTTTTAACTATTAAGATCCGGTCATCGTTATTCCCCACGTCTGTATCCCGCTAACAGTCTGATATGCGGGGAGTTAAGTATCAACATTATCGAGCCATTCAGTTGGTTGAACATTGAGTAACGAATTACTAATCAATTCTACTCAAAAGGGAGAGCGTATAGCCCTTTTGCAGGATAAACGTCTTTTAGAATATCACGTAGAAACACCGGACCAGAGCTTTACCGTAGGCGACATCTACCTCGGTACCGTTCGAAAACTGGTGGCAGGGCTCAATGCTGCCTTTGTAGACGTTGGTTTTGAAAAAGATGCGTTCCTGCATTACCTCGATTTGGGGCCTAATATCAACTCGCTGAACAAGCTTACAAAGGACGTTATCGCCAAGCGGACGCATTCGGGCAACTTGAAGAATTTCAAGATGGAGCCGGAAATCGAGAAGCTTGGAAAAATCGATAAAGTCCTTTCCAAGAACCAGCCTATCCTGGTTCAGATCGTTAAGGAGCCTATTTCTACCAAAGGCCCGAGACTTTCCTGCGACATTTCGATCGCCGGACGGTACATTGTACTGGTACCATTCTCCAATTCAGTCAACCTTTCCAAGAAGATCACCGACAAGCAGGAGCGAAACCGCTTGCAACGGTTGATGTCGTCCATTAAGCCTCAGAATTTTGGGGTGATCATCCGCACGGTGGCTACCGGCAAGGATGTGGATGAGCTCAACAAGGATTTGCAGGACTGTTTGGATAAATGGGAAAACGGTATCAAAGCACTGCGCGACGCCAAGCCGCGTGACCGCGTGATCGGTGAAATGAACCGAGCGTCCTCCATCATCCGCGACATGCTCAATGAATCATTCGACAGCATTACCGTGGATTCGAAAGAGGTTTACGATGATATCAAGGCATATATTCACAACATTGCGCCTGAAAAGGAGAACATTCTCCGCCTGCACAATGGTAAGAACAAGCTGTTTGAACAATTCGGTCTGGAAAAGCAGATCAAATCGCTGTTCGGCCGCTCGGTAAGCCTTCCTAATGGTGGTTACCTGATCATCGAGCACACCGAAGCATTGCACGTGATCGACGTCAACAGCGGTAACAAGTCCAATTCCGAAGAGGATCAGGAAGCTACTGCATTGAGTGTCAACCTGGAAGCGGCCAAGGAAATTGCCCGCCAGTTGCGTCTGCGCGATATGGGTGGTATCATCGTTGTCGACTTTATCGACATGAAAAAGGCGGAGAACAAGCGTACGCTGTTCGATGTCATGCGTGACGAAATGAAGGGCGACCGGTCGAAATACACCGTTCTGCCCCTATCCAAATTCGGCTTGCTGCAAATCACGCGTCAGCGCGTAAGGCCGGAAATGAACATCGTCACCCGCGAAACCTGCCCAACCTGCGGCGGAACGGGCACGATCCAGGCGAGCATCCTCGTATCCGACGTGATCGCCAACAACCTCGATTACATTCTCACCAAGCAAAACGAGCGCGGCATTACCATTTCACTGCACCCGTTCCTGCATTCCTATTTCACAAAAGGGCTGATTTCAGAGCAGGTAAAATGGTTCTTCCATTACAAAACCTGGGTAAAGCTCATCAAAGACTCGTCGCTGGGCGTGGTCGATTTCAAGTTCCACAACCGGTATGGGGAGGAGATTGAGATTGTGCCGGTGAACTGACGTTCGTTAGATCTGTTCAGTATTTGTCAGGGTTTGTCATTTATAGTCAGGCCTTGTATCAGGCTGTTATCTCCCTTTCCAGATGGGCTCCCGCTTTTCTTTGAAGGCTAACGCGCCTTCTTTGGCATCTTCTGTTTGGAGCAATTTATCCAGCTGACGTTTGAGAAACGCGTGCTGTTCGTTTTGGGGAATATTCCTCAATTCCTGCAAACTCCGCATTCCTGATTGTATTGCTAGCGGCGCATTACTGCAAATCTGCGCTGTTAATGCATTCATTTCGGTCTCAATCTTCTCCTTTTCAATCAAATGCGTAACCAAGCCCATTTCCAGCGCTTCCTTTCCTGAATACGCCTTTCCGGTAATCGACATTTCGAGAATTTTTCTTTGAGGTAAAATAGGTGCCAGCGACGCCATTACCTGCATCGGCCAAATGCCCCGCTTAACCTCCGGCAAACAGAATGTAGCCTCCGGAACACTGTAAACAAATGTGCAGCCACATATCATCAGAAACCCACCGGCTAGTACCGGACCTTCCACTTGTGCAATGCACGGTTTCGACAGCTCATTGAATGCATCCCCCATTCGTGCCTCTTCGTGTATTCGTGGCAATAACTCATTCACGGCGTTCGCAGACGGATCGTGAAATGCATTCAAATCCGCACCGGCGCAGAACACCGGGCCTTCGGCTTTCAATACGACACATCGAATTTCAGCCTCGTAATGCGCATATGCGAGCGCGAAGATGATTTCCTTGGCCATTGTGGGCGTGAATGCGTTGCGCTTTTCCGACCGGGCCAGTGTGATAGTAAAAAGATGTCCGGCCTTTGCAGTTTTGATGTGCAAAAACCGGACGTTATCGAAAGCCTTGATATCTTCTTCGGTGTAGAATCGCATGCCAAAACACGGTTAGTTTGCTTTGGCAAGTATAGCAAATTATCGGGTCACAACGCCCTCGACCATTTTAATATACTGTGCGATACCCTCTTCTATTTCATGCAGGTAAATGAATTCATCCGCGCTATGCGACCGTGCGGAATGGCCCGGGCCCATTTTCAACGACGGGCAATCAAGCAATGCCTGGTCCGAAGTCGTTGGCGAACCGTAGGCAGTACGGCCCAGTTTCAACCCTTCCAACACAATCGGGTGGTCCATCGGAATGCTCGAAGGCCGCAAACGGATCGAACGCGGTGTTACTTCCGATTGAATGTTGGCTTTGATTTCAGAAATAACCTCTTCCAAAGTGTACTGATCCGTCACACGGACGTCGATCGTGAATGTGCAGGCATCCGGCACTACGTTATGCTGCGTGCCCGCATTGATGATCGTCACCGACATTTTTATAGGGCCCAGTGTTGGAGAAACCTTCGGAAACTTGTATTCCGTAATCCACTGAATATCTTTCAATGCCTTGTAAATCGCATTCTCCCCCTCTTCACGCGCTGCATGACCGGAAACGCCTTTTGCAGTACAATCCAGGACCAGCAAGCCCTTTTCCGCAACCGCCAAATGCATTTCAGTAGGCTCCCCTACAATGGCAAATGCGATTTCAGGCAACTCCGGTGCTACTATTTCGAGGCCTTCTTTTCCGGAAATCTCCTCCTCGGCTGTGGTGGCAATGGCAATATTATAGGTAAGGTCTTCTCTTTCGTAAAAATAAACGAACGTGGCAATGAGGGAAACCAGGCATCCGCCGGCATCATTACTACCCAGGCCGTACAGCTTTCCATCCTGCTCAATGGCCTTGAACGGGTCGAGCGTCCAGGATTTGTTAGGCTTCACCGTGTCGTGGTGCGAGTTGAGCAGCATCGTAGGCTTGCTCGCATCGAAATGCTTGTTGAAAGCCCAGAGATTGTTCTTTTTGGTATGAAAAGGGATATTCTTTTGGGTGAAGAAATCCGCCAGAATTTTGGCTGTGCGCTCCTCTTCCTTACTGAATGAAGGGGTTTCAATCAGACTTTTTAACAATGCGATGGCTTCCCCGGATAGCGTTTGTATGTTTTCCAAAGTGTTTACCATCTTACTTGTCCGTCTCCTTTAACAATCCATTTTTCGGTTACCAGCTTTTCCAATGCAAACGGGCCTCTGGCGTGCAATTTCTGAGTCGAAATACCGATTTCCGCGCCTAATGCAAACACACCACCGTCGGTAAAGCGGGTGGAAGCATTGGCATACACCGAAGCGGCGTCCACCTCTTTCAGAAATGTTTCGATGGCCTCTTCATTGGTAGAAATAATGGCCTCCGAATGTCTTGACGAATAGTTTTCAATCTGTTTCAGAGCATCTTCCAACCCATCGACCACTTTCACGGAGCATTTAAAATCCAGGAATTCCTTCCCGAAATCGTCTTCGCTGGCATGTTGCAAATAAGGGTACTCCGCCTTTTGAAGAATATCATAGGACTCTTCATCTGCGAAAACCTCTACATTCCACTTAATAAAGTCTTCTCTCAATTTGGGCAAAAACGCACCTGCTACCGCACGATCAACCAAAACGGTATCCAGCGCATTGCAAGCGGCCGGTTTGGAAACCTTCGCATTCACCACAATCTGCGCACCTTTATCGAGGTCACCGGTTTTTTCAATATAAGTATGGCAAACACCCGCACCGGTTTCGATGGTTGGTACCAATGAATTCTGGCGTACGAACTTGATCAAGCCCTCGGAGCCGCGTGGAATGATGATATCCACATACTGAATGGCCGTCAGCAACTCACCCACAAACTCGCGGCCGGTAGGCAGCAAAGTCACAGCCGCCGCAGGTACACCAAACCCCGCCAGTGATTCATGGATAAGGCTCACCAGATAATTGTTGGAGTATTGCGCTTCCTTACCGCCTTTGAGCACGCACGCATTTGCGGAACGCAGGCACAGGGAAGCTACGTCGATCGTCACATTCGGACGAGATTCATAGATAACGCCTACCACGCCCAGCGGCACGGCGATCTTTTTCAGCGAAAGCCCCTGCTGAATGGTTTTTTCGACAAATACCTCGCCCGTCGGGTCCGGGAGCTCGGCTACCTCAATCAGGCTTTGCGCCAGTTCGTTGATCCGCTTCTGGTTCAGGAGCAAACGGTCCTTTTTCGGGTCGGCATCATCCATCAAATCCAGATCCTTCCGGTTTTCAGCGATGATGTTTTCGGCATTGGCCAGTACTCTGGCTGAAAGGTTGATCAGCAGATCAGCCCTTTGCCTGTCTGTCAGCCGGCGAACGGCAACTGATGCCTCCCGCGCTTCCTTTAATTGAGGTACTATCGATTCCATTATAACAAAACTATATCATTGGCATGCGCCACTTCAAAATTTACTGTTTTCAGGTTGCTACGGATAGCCAAGGAAGTCTCCCGCGCCCGCGCGACCGCAATCATTTCGTCTTCCGACGAGTATATTTCAATGATCTCGCCCGCTTCAAAATCTCCCGTTACTTCGGTGACGCCTACCGCAAGCAAACTCTTACGCTTCAATAATGCTTTGGACGCGCCTTCGTCCACACGCAATGTGCCGGATACGAGGCCACCGCTACCGAGCCAGCGGTTACGCGCCGATAATGTGCTTTTGCCCGGCGTGATCAATGTTCCTGCTTCGCCTTTCAATGCATTCAGCAGTTCATTTTGTTGATTCATTCCAAAAATCACCACGCGGATGGCCATTCTGGACGCCAGTTTAGCAAAAGTCAGTTTAGACGCCATTCCGCCGAGTCCGAGGAAGGATTTATCAGTCCTGACAAACTTAAAAACCTCGTTCACATTCGATACGTTCCGCAGGATTTTGCCTTCCTCGTCGAGCAAGCCGCCCACAGAAGTGCAGAACATCAAGGATTCAGCACCAAAACCGACTGCCAGCAAGGTAGCCAGCTCATCATTATCCGAAAATTTCAGCTCCCGGTCGCTTACCACGTCGTTTTCGTTCACGATCGGGATAATGCCGTTTGACCAGAGTTCCTCGAATGTTTCTTTGAGTTGCAGGAATTTATTGCGGTTTGCGAAATGCTGGCGCTCGCAAAGGCTTTGGGCTATGTAAATCTTGTTCGGAGCGAAATAAGTAGCATACAGGCCCACCAGCAGCGGGTTACCCACAGACGCGGCTGCCTTTCGCTGGGTCATTGTGCCCTTATAATCATTGATATATGCCTTACCAGCACCTACCGCGCCCGAAGAAACGATGATAATGCGATATTGCGAATGGATTTCCGAGACCTGCCGGGCTATTTCCGAGATGATCCTGACATCAGGTTCACCCGAAGGAAGCGTGATAGAGGCCGTCCCGAACTTTATGACGAGAATAGGTTTTGACACTTTGGTATTCAAATAAGCGGCATCGTCATGGTTTTGTCCGACACCCGATAATCAATCTGGCCGCAAAAATACTTCTTTTCGGGCGAAAACGGATGCTACGTGCAGGCCCGCGACGCATTTGGCACATTATAATTCGCTTAAAACCGCTCCGTTGAACCGCCTTCTGAGCTTTAATGCCTTATGGAGCTGATCCAGGTATTCGTCCCGCGGAATTTCGATAGCACCGTAGCGGAGTACATTATCATTAATAAACTGGGTGTCCAGCAATGCAAAACGGTTCAGTTTCAACAGCTGGATCAAATAGTGAAATGCGACTTTCGAAGCATTACTCTCGATCGTAAACATCGATTCACCAAAAAATACCCCGTTAATAGAAACCCCATATAACCCGCCCACGAGCCGGTCCTCACGCCACGCCTCCACGCTATGCGCATATCCTATCTCGTGCAATGCGGTGTAGGAGGCGATAATCTCCTCCGAAATCCACGTTCCCGGCTCGCTTGCACGCGGGAGCGCACACCCGCGCATGACGCCCTCGAAATCGGTATCGATGCGGATATCGAAATGCTTCTTATTAATTACCGGCCTGAGCGATTTGGAGGGTTTGTAAGTGTCAATAGGAATAACAGCCCGCGGATTGGGCGAGTACCAATAAATAGTACCATCTGCCTCTGCCATTGGGAATATGCCGTTGATATAGCCGTTGAGAAGGTCGTCGGTACTGATTGCAGACATGAAAGCCACTGAATTAAGGAAATAATATTGTTGATCGAAGTGGGAATAGTACAAAAACGGGCACACCCGCTCAGGCCGTTTTTCTCGAAAGTTTACCGTTCAAAACGAACCATAAAAATATATCTTCTGTTTCTTTGCTGTAAGATTTTTTTTTTGAAAATTTGCAGCCTCTTAGACGCACAAGCAAGTCAATGAATCACAACGGCATACATACAGTTCTGCATACTACGCCTTTCCGATTCAGGTCCCCAAGGACCGCATAATCTCTTTTTACCTACGTGGTAAATATCTAATCCCCGCAATTTTCTTACAATTTCTAGACGTCCCATCGTTTTTCTCTGGGTTAGTTAATTATTGTCTTGAACATTTTGTCAGCTTAGTCATCAATGAAAAATACCGAAGTAGTGGGCAGTAAGTTTATTGTACAGACTGCCAATGAAAATCATCTCCATTACGCCGAACAAATCTGTGCAGAAATGGAGGAGAGCGCTAAAAAGCGTGGTACCGGTATAGCCAAACGTTCCCCAGTGTACATTATGGAGAAAATGGTGGAAGGAAAAGCCATCATTGCTACCACGGATACGGGCGAATGGGTAGGGTTTTGTTACATCGAAACCTGGGAGCATGGAAAATTCGTGGCGAATTCGGGACTGATCGTTCATCCTGATTTCCGCAACAGCGGCATGGCGAAAGCTATCAAAATGAAAGCATTCGAACTGTCGCGTCATAAATATCCTGATGCCAAAATTATCGGTATCACTACGAGCCTTCCGGTGATGAAAATCAACTCGGACCTTGGCTACGAGCCTGTTACATTCAGCGAACTTCCCGCCGACGACGCATTCTGGAAAGGCTGCGCGAGTTGCGTGAATTACGATGTACTTACCCGGACCGGCAGAAAACACTGCCTCTGCACGGGCATGATGTATGATCCGGAAGATAAAAAACCTGCTGCGACGCCTACCAACGGCACCGCAGCCGCTACTGAAAGCCATACCTGGGATTTCTTGAAGGAATCGAGCCTTTACGAGCGCTGGATGCGCATTAAGCAACGCATTTTGCTGCGAAGGGAAGAACGCGCCAAAAAGAAAAACGCCGGGGCCGTGCTGGTACACTAGTGTATCGCACACTTAATAGATTTTAGTATCTCATTTTAATATCCCGCCCGGCAGCCAAAAGGCCCGAAGCGGGGTATTTTTTTGTTATTGCCAATTAGTATGCTGCTTTTCCCGGCTTGGGAATGCGTTTAGGCCAAACTTGCGTACTTTTGCAGTCAGAATGAGGATATTCACACGAGCACACTGAGAACATTTTGGGATCAACAACCGGACGCAAGGCCGGCACTGGAATTTTGGCATAACGCTGTCGAGAAAAACAGCTTCCAGAATCCCAATGAAGTGATCCGGTTCTTCAAGAATGCAGATACCGTTGGAAACGGCAGGATCGTGTTTAATATCACACATAATAAGTACCGGCTAATCGCCAAGTTTGAATATGAAAGGCAGCTGGTTTTTGTAAGGTTTATCGGAAGCCATAAGGAGTACGACAAGATAACAGATATTAAGGACATCTAGCAGATCGCAAATAATGAGCGCATTAGCAATCAATTTAAATGAGATCACCATTAAGCCGATCACCAATCAGGCCGACTTCGAAGAAGCCGGAAAGGTGATCAATGCATTGATGGACGCCGATTTGCTGGAAGACGAAGCCGAGCGTAGAAGGGCGCTGGATATCCTGGAAGCAATTACCGTGCTGGCGATCGATTATGAGAAAAAGCACTATCCAATGCCCAAACCCGATCCCATTGAGGCGATCAAGGAGCGGATGGAGCAGTTGCATTTAAGCAGGAAAGACGTAGCTCCCTATTTCGGCGGTGAGAACCGGGTTTCAGAAGTTCTGAATAAAAAGAGGAACCTGACGGTTAAAATGATCCGGGAAATCAGTAAAAATCTCGGCATACCGGCGGAAACGCTCCTGGCAGCAAGTTGAAATACAGTTTAGATAAATAACAGTTTTAGAATCAGTATCCATACCAATAAAAAATGTCACAGCCCAAAGTAGTATTAGCGTTTTCAGGGGGACTTGATACCTCCTTTTGTGTAAAATATTTAGCCGAAGACAGAGGTTATGAAGTCTACTCGGTTTTGGTTGACACCGGTGGTTTTTCGGATGAAGAGCTGAAAACAATCGAAGCGAATGCCTATGCTTTGGGCGTGAAGCAACATGCCACAATTTCCAAGACCAAGGAATATTACAATGATTGTATCAAATACCTGATCTTCGGTAATATCCTGAAAAACAATACTTACCCGCTTTCGGTAAGCGCCGAGCGTATTTTCCAGGCGGTTGCAGTGGCTGAATATGCCAAAGAAATCGGTGCGAGCGCCATCGCGCACGGTAGTACAGGCGCTGGTAACGACCAGGTTCGTTTCGATATGGCATTCCGCATTATCGTTCCTGAGGCTGAAATCATCACGCCGATCCGTGACCTGAAACTTTCCCGCGAAGCGGAAATTGAATACCTGACCGCAAAAGGCGTTTCCCGCGACTGGACCAAGGCTGCATATAGCATCAACAAAGGTCTTTGGGGAACATCAGTAGGTGGGAAAGAAACTTTGACCTCCGACCAATACCTGCCGGAATCGGCATGGCCTACGCAAATCACCAAAACGGAGCCGGAGCGTATTACTTTGGAATTTGTAGGGGGTGAATTGAAAGGCGTTGCCGGGGAGACATTCGAAAACTCGGTAACCGCTATTCAAAAGCTGGCAGAGATCGCACAGCCATTCGGAATTGGCCGCGATATCCACGTGGGTGACACCATTATCGGTATCAAAGGCCGCGTAGGTTTCGAAGCTGCTGCTCCGCTGATCATCATCAAAGCGCACCATACCCTTGAAAAGCATGTTTTGACAGAGCAACAATTGTACTGGAAAGAGCAGCTTGCCAACTGGTACGGCAGCTTGCTGCACAAAGGCCAGTTTGTAGAGCCGGTAATGCGCAACATCGAGACATTCCTGGGCGATACGCAGCCGCACGTGACGGGTAAAGTGCACGTATACCTGGCGCCACACCGCTTCCATGTAGAAGGTATCGAGTCGTCGTACGACTTGATGTCGTCGAAATTCGGTAGCTATGGCGAAATGAACAACGCCTGGACTGGTGATGACGTGAGAGGCTTCTCGAAAGTGGCCTCGAACCAGGTGATGATTTATGGAAAGGTGAGTGATTCGGTGGAAAAGTAGGGAGTTTAGTGTTCAAGGTTTATGAGTTAGTCTAATGCAAAATTATCAGGAATTAAGGGTTTGGCAGAAGTCTCATTCGTTTGTACTCGAGATTTATAAGCTGACAGACGATTTCCCGAAAACTGAAACATTCGGCCTCATATCTCAAATGCGGCGTTCCGCAGTATCGGTACCAGCCAACTTGGCCGAAGGCTGTGGCAAGAATGGAACACTCGACATTGCAAAGTTTTTTCAAATATCATTGGGGTCGCTTCATGAAACAGAATACTACCTCTTGCTCTCAAGAGACCTCAGTTACATTACCAGTGAAGTATTTGAGAGTCGTGATCTGGAAATAAAGGAAATTAAAGCGATGCTTATTTCCCTTATAAAAACGGTACGCTCTTCGCAAGATTAAAAATATGGACTCATTAACTCATAAACTCATAAACTCTCTGAACATCGGCATCATTGGTGCGGCTGGCTATACAGGCGGCGAGCTGATCAGAATACTGGTAAACCACCCGAATGTGAACATCGCATTCGCGCACAGCAAAAGCCAGGCAGGCAAGCCAGTGTATGCGACGCATACGGATTTGCTGGGTGATACCGAGCTGGTTTTTACGGGTGACGACATTCAGCCATTGCTCGATCAGCAGGGTTTGAATGTGATTTTCCTTTGCTCCGGCCATGGCGAGTCGAAGAAGTTTCTGGATGAATATCAATTGCCGGAAACGGTGAAAGTGATAGACCTTAGCACGGATTTCCGGAACGAGTCGAATGGCTTTGTGTATGGCTTGCCTGAACTGCAAAGAGAACAGATTAAAGGCGCGACTAAAATCGCAAATCCCGGCTGTTTCGCAACGAGCATCGAGCTGGCTGTTTTGCCGTTGGCTAATGCAGGTTTGATCAAAGACGACATTCACGTGAGCGCGGTTACGGGCAGCACAGGTGCCGGCCAGGCATTGAGTGCGACCACACATTTCACGTGGCGCAACAACAACATGTCGATTTACAAGGCATTCACGCACCAGCATTTGACCGAGATCAAAATGACTTTCGGCAAATTGCAGGCAGGTTTCGATAAGCCGGTCAACTTCGTGCCGTACCGAGGCGATTACACACGCGGCATCATCGCGAATGTGTACACGCGCTACGAAGGCACTTTGGAAGAAGCAAAGGCTCTTTATAAAGAGTTCTACGCCTCGCACCCGTTCACGCATGTGAGCGACACGCCGATTGATTTGAAGCAGATTGTGAATACCAACAAATGCTTTGTTCACCTGGAAGTGCACGACGGCCAACTGCTGGTCACCAGCATTATCGACAACCTTACCAAAGGCGCGTCAGGGCAAGCGGTACAGAATATGAACCTGCTGTTCGGACTACCGGAAGACGCGGGGCTGCGGTTGAAAGCGCCGGCGTTTTAAATTGAGATTTGAGTTGTTTGAGTTTGGAGTGTAAACGAGATGACAGCTATGAACGATTTGATTCAAACATATAATCAGTTGAGCGACACAAAGCAAAAGCAATTGCTTGCCTTTGCCAATTTGCTCCTACTCAAACAGAAAGCAAAACAATCGAGCGGAAACCTGGCAGACTGGAAAGCCCGGATCGCCGAAGTGTCTACTTGGAGTGAAGAAGACATCAGAGCATTCGAACAGAACGCAAAACATTTGAATGAATGGAAAGTACAGGATTGGTGATTGATACCGGAATATTCATCGAATATTTACGGAAACCAGAAAAGTCAAAAACTGTCCTGGCGTCATTACCAAACGACGCCTCGCTATTC
>DATMSL010000508.1:0-2077 GCA_035565435.1 Dyadobacter sp.
GCCTAGCCGGCGGCGCCTAGCCGGCGGCATTTTATCATTTTAACATGAACGCAAATGGAATACAGACAATTGGGAGGATCGGGCTTGAAGGTACCGGTGCTTAGCTTTGGTACCGGTACTTTCGGCGGTACGGGTGATTTCTTCAAGGCGTGGGGTAATACACAGGTCGATGAAGCAACGAGGCTGGTCGGGCTGTGTATGGACGCAGGGCTCAATTTTTTCGATACCGCTAATGTCTATTCACAAGGTTTGTCCGAGGAAATCCTTGGCAAAGCGATTATCGGGCTTCGCGATAAGATTATTCTTTCCACCAAAGCAACGTTCAGGATGGGGGATAAGCCTAATCAGTCGGGCTCAGGGCGTTTTCACCTGATCAAGGCTTGCGAGGATAGTCTGCGCAGGCTTCAAACGGATTACATTGATGTTTACCATATGCACGGCTTCGATGGCACCACGCCGGTGGAGGAAACGCTTAGTGCATTGAACGACCTGATCCGCGCCGGAAAAGTACGTTACATCGCGTGCTCCAACTTTTCAGGCTGGCACCTGATGAAATCGCTCTCGGTTTCGGAGCGGTACGGATGGGCGAAATACATTGCGCACCAGGCGCATTATTCATTGCTGAGCAGGGAACTGGAATGGGAGTTGATGCCGCTCGGCGTCGATCAGAAGGTAGGTACGATTGTATGGAGTCCGTTGTCGGCGGGACGCCTTGGTGGGAAATACCGTAGAAGCCAGCCTCTTCCGCCGGAAGGGCGTATTGCGCAGGGAGGAGGCGAAGGACCTGCCATACCCGAGGATTTCTTCTTTAACCTGATCGATGTGCTCGACGAAGTAGCAGCGGAAGCGGAAAAGACCGTTGCGCAAGTGGCACTGAACTGGCTGTTGCAACGCCCGACTGTCAGCAATATCGTAATCGGCGCACGGAATGAGGAGCAATTGAAGCAAAACCTAGGTGCTGTGGGTTGGAACCTCACACTGGAACAGGTGAGGCGCCTGGATGCGGCCAGTGAAAAATCCCCCATCTATCCTTACTGGCATCAGCGGAAGAATACCGCATTAAATCCCCTTCCCGATTTCTACGGGCATCTAACGGCCCGACCATAAAAAGCAACCGGAGGCCGGGTTTGCATGCCCGTCACACTACCTGGCCTCCGGGATATATAGTCCGTGCTGCATAGCATATACGATGAGATCGGTGGTACGGCGTACTTTCAGTTTATCCATTACGCTACGGTGGTAATATTGCACTGTATGGGCGCTTAGTTTCAGCTCATAAGCGATTTCCTTGATCGTGTGTCCGCCGCAGACCTTCTGAAGTACTTCTTTTTCTCTTGGAGAGAGGTGCATGACCACTTCTTCGTCGGTGAATACACTGTTGATCAAAGTGTCCCGGATGGCTTTACCAATATATTGCTTGCCTGACCGCACTTGGAAAATGGATTCCTTGAATTCCTCGAAAAGCGTCGATTTAGACAAGAAGCTGTTTGCTCCACGGCGGATCGTGTGTTTGACGGTTTGGGCGTCGGTCACAGCCGACAGAACTATCACTTTCATTTCCCTTGGTAACGTCGACCGACACACGTCGAGCAATTCGAGACCATTCTGGCCGTTGAGGGCCAAGTCCATAACCAGGATGTCGGGCGGAGTATCGCGTCTTTCTGACAGGAAATCTTTTCCGTCCGTGTACGCTTCTACCGTTTCGATGTCTGGCAGCAGCTTCAACAGATTTTGAAGGGCGTCGGCAAGAAGGAGGTTTTCATCTACTAAAACTATATTCATAGAATTACTTTAAGTATTATACAACCTAATTTGATGCCCGATTTTGTACAATTCGATCATTTGATATTTATAAGCTGGGTGCTGGATGCTTCCAAATATTTGCCTTGTTTTGATATAATCAATTCAGCTACACAAAATACTCGAATGTAAAGCAAACGGGCCACCCATTGGACCCCAACACTTATTTTCCGGTAGTAACTTTCGGTGAATTTGTAACGTTCACGTGGATAAAATTAGTTCGATACCCCCAAATTTTTAGGGGTGCAATCATACTAAAAATATGTGGGTTTATTTT
>DATMSL010000509.1:0-10572 GCA_035565435.1 Dyadobacter sp.
AAAAAAGAAAGGGTTTATTCCCAATTCAAACTTGGTACGTATGAAGAAGTTTCTACTCCTCTGTCTGTTGGCGAGTTGGTTTAATGTTGCTGCGCAAGATGAGCGACGGGTTCTAAATGGTCAGGAATATCCGATCTGGTACAGCAGGACTAAGGTGTTGGTCAAATTCAAGGATCCGGCCATGGCATTCATAATTTCCTCCGCAAATCTTTCCGGTGAAGTGACGAAAGTAGTGCCTATTCCAAGTATCACCGGAATGGCGTTTCTTGAATTAGCTCCCGATCTCTCTAAGGAAGCGTTAGATCGAGCAGTCACACAACTCAGGCAGCATCCCGATGTGTTGCTGGCGCATCCATTACTGCTCAATCAGGAAGGGGAGGAGTCCGCCGGTTTTACAGATTTGGTTATAGCAAAACCTAAGGATGGTATTTCCGAAGCTACTTTGGCGGCTGTTTTTCAGGCTAATAACCTGGAAGAACGCCCCAACCGCGCAGCGCCGGATGCTAACATTTATCTGACCGGTCCATCGATACTGACCGGCCCGCTGGCAGTTTGCGAAATTCTTAATCAGACAGGGCTTTTTGAATACACACAACCGAATTGCTTGCGCTTCGTGGAAACCGCCGGTACGCCCAACGATCCATTGTACGCGGCGAATTGGGGATTGGCCAAGATGAACCTGCCGGCTGCGTGGGATATGACTACTGGCTGTGCGAGTATTAAGATAGCCATTATCGATGATGGAGTGCAATTGAATCATCCTGGTTTGGTTGGAAATCTGTTGCCTGGTTTTGACGCTACGAATAGTGGGACGAATGGTGGGCCTGTTGCCGGGGAAGCCATGCATGGGACCAATTGTGCTGGCTTTGCGGCAGCTTCGGGAAATAATGGTATTGGCATAACCGGTGTAGCTTACAACAGCAAAATTATACCCATAAGAGCTTTCAGCACTAACGCAGGTTCCGCAATTACTGTTGATCAATTTATTGTATCCGCAATAAACCATGCGGTGAGTGTTAAAGGAGCGGATATTTTGAATATGTCTTGGGGATTGTACGCAAGTTCATTTCCAATCAGTCAGGCTATTTCCACCGCACTTGGAAGCGCAGCTGCGAATGGCAGGTCTGGCAAAGGCACTATTCTGATTGGTGCGGTTGGTAACGATAGCGCCCCCACATTTGCACCGTTGCCCGGAAGCGTATCTTCCGTCCTAATGGTCGGTGCTTCATTAGCGAACGACACCAGATGGTCCGCCTCAAATTTTGCTCCCAAGCAAGTCGATGTAATGGCGCCTGGTGCACTAGTGACCACTATTGCCGGAAGCGGTTATGCAAATCAGCCAGCTGACTACCGCACATCGTGGTCTGCCGCAGCGGTGTCTGGGCTTGCTGCGCTGGTCTTATCAGTAAACCCTAACCTGACCCAAACCCAGGTAAGACGTATCATTGCAGAAACGGCGGACAAAGTAGGTGGTTATACTTACGCAGTTGGTAATGGCGAAACATTTGCGGATTTATCGCATAATAACGAAATGGGCTATGGTCGGGTGAATGCTTTGAAAGCATTAGAAAAGGCTGCCGGTGCACCTATAACTGGTCCCGGATTGATATGTATTAATGGTGGCTATACCCTGACTGCCTTCCCGCCGGGATCTTCTGCAACATGGTCCGCCTCACCGGGCCTTTCCATGAATGGTAATCTGGCGACGCGGCAAGGCGGCTATAGTGGATCCGGTACGATAACGGCTACGCTTACGGTTCCAAATGCCTGCGCTACAATTCCTGTTAAGAGGACTATTTGGGTAGGCAACCCGAATCTGACAAAAACAGTAAATGGAGTTGTCACAGAAACTACCTCTGTGACAGCGGGAGGTAGCTATAACCTCGCCTCTTCTTCCAGCAGCCCAAGTACTACTTTTAACTATAATAACTACGCCGGGTCAGGTAATATGACAATTGATCTTTACACACCTAATAATCCCACAACACAGATGTACGTGTATTCAAATTCCACCGATGGCCTGCGGCAGGTGAAGGTAACTGCAAGCAATTCTTGCGGTAGCTATGCCGAAGATTTTGTTTTCTATTTGGAGTCCGGAATGTTCAAATTTTATCCCAATCCAGCGAAAGATAATGTGACTTTGGAATTTGCTAACACTGAATTACTGGCAGCTATGCCGTCAAAAGTTGAACTATTTTCGGAGAAGTCTATCGGGCCTGTCTGGTCAGTTGTAATTAAGGAAATTTACAATAAACAAGGTTTTCGAGACGGAAACAAACTTGACATTAACGTATCTGACCTGCCTCGTGGTACTTATTATCTACGTGCGACGAAATCGGAAGGCTTAAAGGAGCGGGTCTTGAAATCAAAATTGATTCTTGAATAACCAATGAATGGCTATGAAACTAACAATATTACTTTCGACGCTGTCAATCTCCTCGCTTTTGCTGTCGGTTATGGGCAATGCACAAGTTGTCAAGAACTGGAATCTTGGTGTTTCCGGATCGACGGGGAGAAACTTATACGATAGAAAATACTACGATCAGCCAGAGCTGCCACCAGCAAGAATAGCGAAACTAAAATCCAACTATTTATGGGGAGGCGCTATTTGGGCCGAAAAATATGTGAACCGCCACGTCGCTGCAATCGGAGAACTTCGCTATGCCGAAGTAGATGTCCCCAATAACATGCTCTGCGAGTGTAGCTACACAGGGGCCGCAATCTTGCAGGACGAGAAACATTATTGGGGTTCGCTGGGAGTGGGACTGCGATATTATTTAAATCCAAAGTCGCCAGTCTCTTTTTTCTTCGATACAAAGGCAGATGCCGACTGGCTGATCCTCGCGAAGGAAAGAATCAATGATAAAACGTACAATCATTGGAACGCAACGGGATATTCACATTTGGCGCCGAGTCTGTCGTTCGCTTTTGGTTCCAAATGGAAACGATTGGCCGTAAGTTTCGGAGTATACAGTAATGTGGCCCGAACGATGGTCCGGGATGTGGGTGTGTATAACAAAGTGCAATACGCAATGAAAACTGGTATAATGTCCAGAGGTTTCTTTGTGAAAACCTCAATTACGGTATTTAGATTACGCTAACGGACCGATAGATGAAATTTCCACGAGTACTTCTAATAGCAATTTTTGCCCCATGTTGTTTGTATTCGCCCGCGAGCGCTCAGCATAAACGAGGCCTGGATTTAGGCATATCTGCGTCTCCCGGCAGGAATTTCTACGACAAAAAATACTATAATCAGCCGCAGCCAGCGCCGGGTTGGGAGACGAATTTCAAATCGGACTATTTATGGTCGGCAGGAATATGGGCGGAAAAAAAACTTAATTCCCGTTTTTCAGCCTTAGCAGAGTTGCGATACACTGAAGAGGATGTTCCGGACAATATGTTTTGCGAATGCAACAGCCTTTCTGAGAGTCCATATGACGACGAAAAACTTTATCGTGGGACAGTCGAAGCAGGATTAAGATATTATGTCAACCCAACTTCGAAGGTGGTGCTTTTTTTAGATGGCAAAGCAAACATAGATTGGCTCATTGGTATTCAGGAGACAGGGTATAGGTATATGGACGATCAAGTTTTCCATGAAATGCATTGGAATTCCTACGGCTATAAGCGTTTCTCTCCTAGCGTAGCATTTTTGCTAGGGCGTAAAAAGGAAGAGACTTTCGCTTAGTTTCGGCGGAGTCACGAATATCGTCCGCTCGACGATACGCGATGCGGGTACGTACGAGCGGATCGTCCATCCAATCAAAACCGGCTTTTCGGCAAAGGATTTTTTGTAAAAACCTCATTTACATTAGTCAAACTCAAATAATACCCTAACTGGACTACCGGAAAACCAGCAAAGTTACCTGCGGCAGCGTGCGGGCGAAGGTTGAAAAACAATGCCTCATGCCAGAATATCCTTCACCAGTTTCCCATGCACGTCCGTCAGCCGGAACCGCCTGCCCTGGAATTTGTAGGTGAGCCGTTCGTGGTCGACGCCCATCAAATGCAGCAGGGTAGCGTGGAAATCGTGAACGTGTACCGGGTCTTTGATGATATTGTAGCTGAAATCGTCGGTTTCTCCGTAACTGATCCCGGATTTGACACCGGCGCCGGCCATCCACATTGTGAAGCAGCGCGGGTGGTGATCACGGCCATAATCGGTCGCGCTGAGCTTACCTTGCGAATAAACGGTCCTGCCGAACTCCCCGCCCCATATCACGAGCGTGTCGTCGAGCAAGCCGCGGCGTTTCAGGTCCATGATCAATGCACCGGTGGCCTGGTCGGTAGCTTTGCATTGCTGCGCAATGGCCTTCGGCAGGCCGCCATGCTGGTCCCAACCCTGGTGGTATAGTTGTACAAACTTGACGTCTTTTTCCAGCAACTTGCGCGCGAGCAGGCAGTTGGCCGCATACGTGCCCGGGTCGCGGCTGTCGGGACCGTAGAGTTCAAAAACATCGTCGGGCTCCGCGGAAGTATCCATCACATCGGGCACGGAAGTCTGCATCCGGAAAGCCATTTCATACTGCGCAATGCGGTTATTGATCTCCGGATCACCGTATGCGTCGTTTTGAAGCTGATTCAGTTTGGAAAGATAATCGAGCATTTCCTTCCGGTCGTGGCCATCGTAACCCTCCGGATTGTTCAGGAAAAGTACCGGATCCTTGCCCGAACGGAACTGGACGCCCTGGTGCCGCGATTCGAGAAAGCCGTTTCCCCACAAGCGCGCGTAAAGCGGTTGGTCTTTCGGGGCATTTTTGGAAACCAATACAATGAATGTCGGCAAGTTGTTATTATCGGTACCGAGTCCGTAGCTCACCCACGAACCTATCGACGGCCTGCCCGGAAGTTGATTGCCCGTCTGAAAAAAGGTAATGGCGGGGTCGTGATTAATGGCTTCCGAATAAATGGATTTGACAATGCAAAGATCATCTACCACTTTGGCTGTATAAGGCAGCAGCTCACTGACCCAGGTTTTGGTTTTACCATGCTGGTTGAACCCGTAAATAGACGGCGCCATAGGCAATACGCTCTGGCTGGCGCTCATACCGGTAAGCCGCTGGCCCTTCCGCACCGAATCGGGCAGGTTTTGACCCGCCATTTGGATCAGTTTGGGCTTATAGTCAAATGTTTCGAACTGGGATGGTCCGCCGGCCATGAACAAATACACGACCCGCTTCGCTTTCGGGGCAATGTGGGGCAATGCTTTGAGTATCTCAGATTCCAGGTCGCCCGGAGATACCGCAACTTGCCGCGATGCGGAACCATATAGCTTGTCGAGCCCGAAAAGCGAGCCAACGGCCATCGCACCCAGCCCAAGGGACGTCTGGGTAAGGAAGCGGCGGCGGTCCAGTTTTCGGTGCAGCTCATTGAACTCGGGCGTATGCAGACGGAACTCTTCTTCGTGATGGTGCTGCATGGTTATCGTTTGGTTAAGGCGGCGTCTGAATTGAGAATGGTACTCGCTACCACGCTGTTGGCGGCAAGCAATGCGGGGTCGAGCGTTTTATCGGTCGTGTGCTGGCCGGTATGCAGCCAACCCGCGGCTTTTTTGGGGTCTTTCCGGAATTTGTCTTCCTCCACTTTCTGCAATGTCAGCAGCAGATCTATCTCTTTCACGGGTGGTTTGCGGCCAGTGAGCTTGCGGTAGGCGGCGGTAATGGACTGCCGCGCATCGGGAATGCGAGTCATTTGCTCACCCATTACACGCATGGCTTCCACAAATGTCGGGTCGTTGAGTGTTACCAGCGCTTGCAACGGCGTATTCGTCTTTTGCCGGCGCACGACACAGAAGCTCCGCGAACTGGCGTCGAATGTAGCGAGCGTGGGGTTTGGTACCGAGCGTTTCACGATCACGTACAGGCTCCGGCGGTACACCGCATTACCCGAATCGGGCGTGTAAGTGGTGTTGTTGATCGACCATAGCCCTTCCGGCTGGTAGGGTTTAACACTGGCGCCGCCGATCTTCACGTTCATCAACCCGCTTGCCATCAATGCATTGTCGCGGATCATTTCGGCCGACATCCGGTTGGCAGGCCCGCGTGCATAGAGGCGGTTTTCGGGGTCGCGCTCGCGTATGTCCCTGCTCGTGCGGGAATCCTGGCGGTAGGTGGCCGACATCACGATCAGTTTGTTCAGTTTCTTCACATCCCAACCCGATTCGCGGAAGGTAACGGCCAGCCAGTCGAGCAGTTCCGGATGGGTAGGAAGCTCGCCCTGATTCCCGAAGTCCTCGGTGGTTTTGACCAGCCCGGTACCGAAGAAATTCTGCCAGTAACGGTTTACGGCTACGCGAGCGGTTAAGGGGTTATCCGCGTGCGTGAGCCATTGCGCAAGCCCGTAACGGTTTTTGGGCAGATTTTTGGGATATTCCAAAATCGAAGCTGGTGTTGAGGGAAACACTTTTTCACCCAATGCGTCATAGTTCCCGCGAAGCAGGATGTGTGCCTGCTTGGGTTTTGGCATTTCCTGCATGACCATTAGTTCTCGGACGTGTTCGGTAGAATCCGAGAGCTGTGTGCGGGCGTCGCGCAAAGCTATGCGTGCCTTGGCTGTCGCGGGATCGACCGCGGAAATGTAGTAGGTTTTCAATGCACCGGATTCTGCCGGAGTCAGTTGTGCAGCGTTCTTCGCGCCCACGGCCGACCAAGATGATTTACGGGCCAGTATAGCGGTTTCAAATGGGGTAAGCTCACGGTTGTAGACGGCAATGTCATCCACATGTCCATTTTTCAATCCAAAACCCCGCCACCACGCGCCGATCTGCAAACCGGGCTGAACGGAAGATTTAAATAGAATATCCTTGGTCAGTTGATCCATAGTCGTCTCCATCGCAGCTTCCTGCCCGTTCACATACAATTTAAATCCGGCAGCTTTGGAGGAACCATCATAGGTGACTGTCAGCTGTACCCATTGTTCTTTCGGAATGGACTGTTTGCTGACCCTCGTGAGCGCGTCCGACGGGGCAGTATGCGCCATATTCAGTTCGAGGCGGTCGTTTTTAAGATATACATGATAGCCCCTGAAGTTGTAGAGTCGTTCCGCCTGGCTTTTGTGCAGGATCACACCTTCGTGCAGTTCTTTGGGGATATTTACCCAAATTCCCACACTGAACGGCTCCGATTTGCGGAACACACCGTTCTGGCCCAGGTCGAGGTAAACATCACCGTCGAGCCGCAGCGACTTGCCATCGGACTTCGCTGCAAATACCGGATCGCCGCCCGGAGAGCCTGCTTCCCGTTTCATCACGCCCGTTTCTTTGTCGTTCACTGCATTGCGAAGCGAGCCGGTTTCAAAGGTATAATAAGCCTGCAAACCGGCCTTTGGGAGTGGCTCTTTGGCCAGGCTCCGGTATTTACCATCATTCATCCATTGTTTAAAACCGGCTTCCGCATCACGCTGCGTGGCTGCAAGATGCTGTTCTTCGGTTTTGATCCTGGTTTGGATAAACCGGAGCGTTCGCTCCTGTGCCGCCGTCGGCAACAGCATGGTAGGGGTGGGTAATGCATCGTCCCAGGAGATTTGCCCGGCTTCTTTTACATTATTAAAGAAGCTGAACAACTCGTAATAGTTTTTCTGCGAAATGGGGTCGTATTTATGGTCATGGCACTTGGCGCAGCCTACCGAGAGGCCGAGGAACGCATCGCCGAAGGTGTTGGTGCGGTCGACCACGTATTCGGTCTGAAATTCTTCTTCGATAATGCCGCCTTCCATGTTCTGTTGGTGGTTGCGGTTGAAGGCAGTAGCAATGCGCATGTCCTTCGTCGGGTGGGGCATCAGGTCGCCGGCGAGTTGCCAGTGGATGAACTGGTCGTAATGCATGTTTTTGTTGAATGCATTGATCACCCAGTCGCGGTAGGGCGACATATCCCGCAGCCTGTCGACCGTATAGCCATGGGAATCGGCAAAACGGGCGAGATCGAGCCAGTCGACCGCCATTTTTTCGCCATAGTGCGGGGAGGCCAGCAGTCGGTCGACTTGCTTTTCGTAGGCATTTGCCGAATTGTCTTTTAAAAACGCATCCGTTTCTGCGAGCGTCGGTGGAAGGCCGGTCAGGTCCAGCGAAACGCGGCGGAGCAGTATTTCTTTCTCAGCCTGTGCCGAAGGTTGCAGTTTTTCCTCTTCCAGTTTTTGGAATACAAAATGATCGATCGGGTTTACTGCCCGGTCATCGAGCAGTGTTTCGGGTACATCCGGCTTTTCGGGCTTTACGAATGCCCAATGCGGTTTGTATTCGGCACCCTCGTCGATCCACCGGATCAGAATGGCTTTCTCGCGCGCGGAGAGGCTCAGGTGCGACTCAGGCGTGGGCATGACGTAATCCGGATCAGAGGAGATGATACGATGAAAAAATTCGCTATCGGCCAGATCGCCGGGATCGATGGCGGTCAGCCCCGAATTTTTGGAGACTTTATGAAACGCAGATTCAGCCATGTCCAGCCGCAGCCCGCCTTTTTGCTTCGCTTTATCAGGCCCGTGGCAGGCAAAACATTTGTCGGAAAGCACGGGTTTTACATGTTGGTTGTAGTCCAGCTTATCGGGCAGCGCTTTCATTACAACCTCCACATCCTCGGGCAGTTTGGGGGAACAAGAGAAGAAATGCCCGGTCAGCAACACCCACAGAATGAAAAACTTAATATGCTTCATGCTCAATGATACCCGTTTGATCTCTTTCGGCTTCCTGGTTGAAAAAATAGCAAAAGCCGCCAGCCGTGTCGTTATACGCTTTTTTTGTCGATGTTTTGTTCAGGGATGGAATCGGCCGGGTTTTGAGAGACTGCAAAAGCGACCTTGTTTGGGTGAAGAATTATTGATTTTATGCAAGAATACGAAGAATAAGTTCAAAAAACTGATTGCGTATTGACGTAATGTGATACTCCGTTTGCGTAGCCTGTCAGGCAGGCCTGAATGATTTGGCCGGGATGGCCGTGAGGAAAAAAGAAAAGAAGAAGAAAGAGGAACGTCAGGGGTTGAGTGTTGGCAGTAGTAAACGCGCTACTGCTGCGTAATGGCCGCCGGGTCGTTGTTGCGGATGGACACACGAATGTCCTCGATCTGGTGGTGGTTAAGCCAGCGCCGGAAGTCCAGCGCGTGTTCGGGCTGGTGATGGATGATCGCCCCGTTGGTCAGCATCAGTGTGAACGTGCTGTACGCCTGCAGAAACTTGCAGACCTCCGTGGAGTGATATTCGAATCCTGCAAAGTAAGGTTTAGTGTAAGACATAGGCCGATTTAATTAACTTCTAGTTGCCTAAATTTAAATACATCGCTTATCGGACGAAGAATTTATTGAGCAATGTTTCGGAATTACTTATTTAACGGCTCTACAAGTTATTGTATGGAGAAAAGCCTTTACGGAATATGCATATTGTAGACTTTCATGTCAATACTTGTACAGCGGAGGGGCCATTGTAAAATTATCGCGGCACAGCTCTTTTCATGGTTGGCATTATTTCTATATTTGAGTGCTCAGGTTTCGGAAACCGGGTCCGTATTAAATTCAATTTTTAACCTAAAATACATCAACAACATGCGTTGGCAGGATTTACGCAGAAGCAGCAACGTGGAAGATCGTCGTGGAATGTCCGGCGGGGGCAAAGTTGCATTGGGTGGCATAGGAGTAATCATCGTGGTTGCTATCGGACTGCTTACCGGTCAGGACCCGCAGGAAATACTTTCGAACATCCAGGGCGCACAAACCGAACAAGCCGAAACCCGCCAGCCAGGGCCACGCCCGGACGACAAGACGGCGGATTTCGTGTCGGCAGTATTGGGAAGTACCGAGGATGTGTGGACGCAGATTTACGCGCAGAACAATGCCGAGTACGAAAAGCCGGTGTTGCAGATGTTTTCGAACGCCACGCAAAGTGCCTGCGGCGGGGCTTCGTCGGCCATGGGGCCATTCTATTGCCCGGCCGATCATAAAGTTTACATTGATCTGACTTTTTGCGACGAGCTGCGCGACCGGTTCAACGCACCCGGCGAATTCGCAGTTGCTTATGTGGTGGCGCATGAGGTGGGGCACCATGTGCAGAACCTGATGGGTATTTCTCAGCAGGTGCAGGAGCAGCGGAGAAGGCTGAGCGAGGCCGATTACAACAAGCTGTCCGTTAAACTGGAATTACAGGCCGATTTCCTCGCGGGCGTGTGGGCTAACCACGCTAATCAGATGAATAAAATCCTCGAACCCGGTGACCTGGAATCGGCTCTCACCGCCGCCAATGCCATCGGTGACGACAAGCTCCAGAAAGAATCGCAGGGTTACGTGGTGCCGGATGCCTTCACACACGGTACCTCGCAGCAACGGATGTATTGGTTCAAGAAAGGTTTTGAAACCGGCGACCTCTCTCAAGGGCGCTTCCAGGACATTCGGTAAATGCGGCCGGTGTTAGTCGCTGTTTTCGTCCTTAATACCTTTCAACAATGCATAAATGGCCATGGCGTGCCCCTGGCCCAGGTCGTAATCCGTTTTGAGCCATTGAACAATATCGCCAGCCTTCGTGCTGGCTTTTAATTGTCCATTGGCCGTGAAGCCTTTTTCTTCCGCAAGTTTCCGGAAATCATCGGGTCC
>DATMSL010000510.1:0-13901 GCA_035565435.1 Dyadobacter sp.
TCATTTTTAAGAGTTTCAGAAATGACCTGGACGCCTACCACGGAACGTTTCTGATCAGCAAAGCCGGGTTTGAGTACAAGGTAGGCCACGTTCACGCAATGCCCGACCAGTGCACGATCTTTTCCTTATCAACCGAAAATCGCGGCTGTCTTGAATCACTGAACAAAGATTTCGACTCCTTCGTCCGCAACCCCGACCGGCATGCGATGCTCGTAAAGGCTACCCCGCAAACGGAATACCTGCACGAATGCATTTTTCGGGCATCTCAAAAGAGACGCCCCGACAAACTATGGATCGAACAGCTCACACTTTCCCTGCTTCAGCAAGTCATTACCGGAGTCACAACACAGAAAACGGGCAAGGCGTTAAGTGATAAGCATAAGCGCACTTATTTGCCGATGATTGAGAAAGTAAAAAGCATTATCAACGAGAATCTCGGCGAAGACCTGTCCCTCAACGTGCTGGCCGAAGCTGCCCACATTAGTCCCTTCCATTTTACGCGGATTTTTAGAGACATCACCACTTTTACACCTTATGGGTACCTGCTGCGCACCCGCCTGCAAAACGCCCAATTACAACTCACACAAACCCGTCTGCCGGTAACAACCATCGCATTTGCATCCGGTTTTAATAGCCTTGAACACTTTTCCGGTGCATACAGGGCATTCTTTGGCAAGTCCCCATCGGCAGAACGCCCTGGAAATGCAGCAACAGAAATCAGCAATTTTCCTTAAATATCGCCGGCTGCGCCTGAATACTTTTGCTTTATCAATCAAACAAAACAATGATGAAAGAGCAATTGTTATCAACACTGGAAACATCCAAAAATTACACGCTGGCGGTGGCATCGGCTATGCCCGAAGCGCAATTCGGTTTCAAACCGGCAACCGAAGTATGGACATTTGCGGAGCTCATGAGCCACATCGCCTACGGGATTTACTGGTGGGAGGAAAACTACATCCGGGGAACCGAGAGCGAATGGAACCCGCCGGTGGCTGCTTCGGACAAAACAGAGGCCCTCGCCCGCCTGAACGCAGCTTTCGGGATGTTGGAACAATGCGTGAAGGCACTTAAACCGATTACATCGGAACTCAATGGGCTACACGCCACGCTGGATCATATTACGCATCATCGGGGGCAGGCAACTACCTACCTGCGATGCTGCGGGATAACCCCGCCGGATTATGCGTACTAACAAGTTTTTGATAGTATATTGTTGATTACGTCATCTCATCCCTGGTGCATTTGCGGCAGGGATGATTCGCGTAAGCAGGCAATCTGGTTACCTATTGGCCTTCTCCATATCTAGTAACCACTGTTTGCGCCATATCCCGCCGCCATAGCCCGTCAGGCTGCCATCCGCTCCTATGACCCTGTGGCAGGGTACCAGAATGGATATTTTGTTCATGCCATTCGCATTGGCTACCGCTCGTATGGCATTGGGGCTCGTGATCATCGCCGCTTGCTGTTGATAGCTCCGGGTTTCGCCGTAGGGCACGGCCTGCAATGCTTGCCAGACCTTGTTTTGAAAGGCAGAGCCCACCGTGAGCATCGGAACGGAAAACGTCTTTCTTGCCCCTGCAAAATACTCCCTAAGCTCCTTTTCCAGTAATGCGAGATGCTCATTTCGCCCTTGAACGATTATTGCGTTCAGGGATTTTGAGAGAAAACGGAACTCCGTTTCCAGCATTTTGCGGTCTGTGAACTCCAACAAACACAAGCCTTCTTTTGTTGCACAGGCAAACATGGTACCCAAAGGTGTTTCGAGCCTTGTCAGGTCTATCACCCGCTGTAACTTCCCTCTTGCAGGCGAAAACCCGAAAATACGCTTAAAGGAGTCCCCGAAACCGCTAAGGGAATCAAACCCGGAATCAAACGCAGCCGTAGTGACCGGTTGTCCCTGCTGAATGTGCTTGAAAGCGGAATTAATCCGGTACATGCGCTGGTAGGCGTGAAAGGTCATCTGATGATTTTTCAGAAACCAGCGCCTGACCGCATTCGGTTCAAGGCCACGGGCAAGCAGATCCACATCCTTGAATCTTAAGGCCGGATCGCCAGTCAGTTCATCCAGGAGCATGCGAATGGTTTCCGGTGCCTGATGCGAATGTTCCAGCGGCCGGCAAACTTTGCAAGGCCGGTACCCTCTTTGAAATGCCTCTTTGGTGGAGAAAACAAATTCAACATTGTCCATTTTGGGTTTCCGGGCTGTGCAGGTCGGGCGACAAAAAATGCCCGTCGTTTTCACAGCGGTGAAGAAAATGCCTTCAAATTGGCTATCCTTTTCAATGATAGCCTGATACATTCTTTCTTTTGAAAGATTCATAGAGCCGTTTTTTTTAATTGATAGCCAAAATTAGCGCCGCTACGAACCAGCCGGCAACCGGAAAATTGACAAGTATTTTCCGGTAAACCTCCAATCGATACTTAACATAGTGTCGCCCGGTAACATCATCTTCTCTTTTGCATTTTAATTTCGATATTTAGAAATCAAAACCTCATTTATCAGTTCCATAACTTATCCATGAAAAAAATTCTATTGTTTTTTTTCTTGCTGCATCCTGTTGCTGCCACGTTTTCCCAATCTAAAATCCACCTTACTGTCAACGACCTGCAAACGGGCATTGATTTCAGGACGAATACGCCGCTGAAAGGGCGCGAAATTGGTTTTGGAATGCCCGTGTACCGCCTCCACCTGCTGCCCGACGAGTCGTTTGCGGTAATGCTCCGCGAAAAAAAACCGGGCAAAGAAATGTGGACGATGAAGGGCAACCTGATGGTATTCGATCCTGCCAGCGGGCAGCCCAGGTGGCAGAAAAAATTCAAATATGCGCAAAGCCAGCTTCACCTGGACGGCAATGTAATGCTCCAACAGCGGGGCAACAAATTGGAAAGGATCAACACCGACAACGGCTTACCGCTGTGGACTTCGAAGGGGATCGCTTTCAAAGTTTTTCCGGAGTTCGACCGTGCGCTTTGCTACAACTTCCAGGACGGTGGCTTCAAAGTCATGCAGGGCATTGATCTCGAAAATGGCCGATCGGTTTGGCACCGGTACGTGCCGGGCACTTACGGCTGGCAGGATCTGCAAATGCTGGACGACGAAACGGCGCTGATCAAATCATCGGGCCTGCATTTGGTCAGGATTACCGATGGAGAGGGCTGGTCTGTGGACCGCGTCTCGCATTCCGAAAAAGTGGATATGAAGCGGGTAGGGCTTGCGGTACTCACCGGTGTCGCATTAGGCGCAGCGAGCGGCGCAATAAGCGGAGGCGCATACTACGCCTATGGGATACCTTATGGCGGCAATTCCTACATGAACCTTTTCCTGGACATTTGCTCCAATCCGGTTTTCAGCAAAGACACTGTTTTCTTCGCCGCGAAGAACAAAATCAGCTGCCATTCGCTGGATGGCAAAACCATCTGGTCCACTGACCTGAACGAGAAACAAACCAGTAAATCGCATTTGTTCAGGGAAGGTGATGTACTGTATATGATCAATACCGGGTATGCGATGAAGTACGGCAGTCCGGCGCGTTTCGGTACGCCGTTTATTGCCGCATTCGACGCAGCCACAGGCCGGCAGCTTTTCATGAAAGTTTGGGACGAGCGCAAAAGTTACTTCACGGACTATATGATCCAGGATCGCGACCTGTACCTGTTGTACCGCGATAAGCTCGAAGTCCACGAGTTTTCGCCCGAGGGACTGACGCAAAAAAACAGGGTGGAAATGCCTGATGGCAATGAAATGCGGTCGTTTGTATCGGACGAATTGTTTGCAAAAAAAGATTCGGCCTGCTTACAGCTAAGCCTCGACCGCGAACATTACTATATCCGTTCGGAGGCCGGCGACGTCCTGAAATTCAACAATGATTTTGTACTGGTCGAAAAAGTAGACAAGAATATCCTGTACCAGAATTACTTCGAGAACGCCGATTTCCGGTTTTTGGGTAACGACAAAGAAACATTTGTCGTCGGTAAAAGCGGCAATTTACCGGTAGCCCACTGTGAAATCCCGGCTTACGCATCGCGCTTTGGGACGAAGTTTTACTACCGAAAGCCCAACCTCAATATCGCAGAAATGGATATGCGGCCGTTCATGAGCGTGTTCGGCAGGACAGAATAACTAACTATTGGCCTTAATACCGGATACCTGTGGGCTTAGCGGCACTACTCAAAGCCGCTTCGCCTTCAGCTCTTTTACCGCATAATCGACGGCCCTTGCCGTGAGCGCCATGTACAGCAACGAAGGGCTCTGGTTTCCGGTGCTGGTCATGCAAGCCCCGTCCGTCACGAAAACGTTGGATACGGCATGCATCTGATTGTGGGAATTCAGCAGCGAGGTCTTCGGATCATGCCCCATCCTGACGCCTCCCATCTCATGGATATCAAGCCCCGGCGCCTGCTTATTGTCATAGGTCGTGATATGGATGCAGCCGGCTTTTTCCAGCATCGACTTGCTTTCTTTGAGAAAATCTATGACCATTTTTTCGTCGTTGTCATCATAATCTACCGAGGTGATTAACCTTGGAATGCCGAAATCATCCGTTTGATCCTCACTTAATCTCACGTGATTTCGTTCCTTGGGAATAGTCTCACCCTGCATGTACATGTAAATTTCCCAGGCACCTGGCTGAGTCATTTGCTTTTTGAAATCCGCACCAAGTCCGGAGGCATCATCGCCAACGGCCCCTCTTTTCCGGCGTGCGCTTAGAAAGGTCGTAAACCCGCCGATGTAGTCGGTGTCCTGTTCATGAAGATTCCGGTAATTGGCAATGATGGCATCCGTTGGGTTCCGTCCAAAATAGTAACGGTCGGTAAAACCAGGCATTTCAGCATGCAGGCTCGCCCGGTAATTGTGGAACCCAATGTATTTTCCCAGCAAACCCGAATCATTTCCCAGCCCATTCGGAAAACGGCCTGACTGCGAATTCAGCAGGATCAGGTTGGTATTCAAAGCAGACGCATTCAGAAAGATAACGCGGGCCTTGAAATCGAGTACCTGTTTCGTTTCAGCGTCGATGACGCGAACGCCGGAAGCTTTTCCGGTCGACTCGTCATAAACCACCGAATGCACGACCGAATGGGGCCGTATGGTAAGCTTTCCTGTCTTTTGCGCCCACGGTAACGTAGCGGATACCGAGCTGAAATACCCACCATAGGGACAGCCCCGCATACATAAATTCCTGGCCTGACATTGGGCGCGGCCCTGCTCGAGGTGTATTGCCTTAGGCTGTGTCAGATGCGCCCACCGGGCTTGTACCATATGCCTGTCGGGGTAGTTGGATTTTATTGACTTTTGCAGCGCTTCCTCCACACAATTCAGATCGAAAGGCGGTAAAAACTCGCCGTCAGGCATTGCTTCGATGCCATCCGCGTTTCCGCTAACACCGACAAAAGTCTCCACGTGAGCATACCAGGGGGCAATATCGTTGTACCGGATAGGCCAGTCGATGCCATAGTTGAACCGCTTTGGCGCCGAGAATTCAAATTCACTCCATCGCTGGCACGCCCTTCCCCACGTCAGCGACTTCCCTCCTACCTGATAGCCCCGAATCCAGTCGAAAGGTTTTTCCTGTATATAGGGATGATCCTTATCCTGGATAAAAAACTGTGCATTATCCGACCCGAACCCGGCTGCTTTACTAATAAGCGGATTTTCGTCCAGAAATGCTTTCGGCATTCGCCCGCGATGCGGAATCTCCCAGGGCGACATAAGTGCGGTAGGGTAATCCTTTACGTGTTCAATGGAGCGTCCACGCTCCAATACCAGCGTTTCCAAACCTTTCTCACACAGCTCCTTGGCAGCCCATCCGCCGCTGATTCCTGATCCGATGACGATTGCATCAAAAGTTTTTTTGTTTTCCACGAAAGACAGTTTTAGGCTAAGTCATGAAAGTAGGCAAAATTATCTAATCCCCGGCCCGCCGACTTTTTGGTCGATGGGCCGGGGGAATTCCAGATGAAACTCAGGCTATTTCCAGTGGAAGGTCGCGACTGCATTAGGGTCAATCGTGTAGTTAAATTGATTTTCGCCGAATGCGACCGTGAATTTGCTGTTATCCCCTCCCTGGTTCAGCACGACCAATACTTTCGAACCGTCGGGATTGAGAAATGCAACGTGTTCCAGCTTCGTGGAAGCACTCAACCGGCCCGATTCCACACGGAATGCGCCTGGCCGGACGAATTTCGACATATGCGCGATCGTGTAATATTCAACGTTTTTAGTCACGCTGCCATCGGAAGCGATTGTAACCACACCCCGGCAGTTATCGCATCCTTTGTTTTTGGGGCCGTCGTTCTCGTCGAGCGCGATATTCCAGAGCAAAGCATTCTTCGACCAGTTGTTGGCCGTTCCGATAAAGATATTGGACATGTTCCATTTCAGGTTATCGGAGAAATTGGTAGCCCAGCGCCCGCCCGATATTTCGGTGAAGTACAACCCTTTATCGGGAAATTTATCATGCACCTCGCTCATGGCAGCTACATTTCCCCCATAGGCATGAAATGCCGATCCCGCCACGTACTGGCTGGCCTGCGGATCGTCCAGAATCGAGATCGGGTATCCCGGCCTGTCCCAGTTATGGTCGTACAGCAGGATTTTCGTTTTAATCGCTTTTGATTTAAAAAGCGGTCCCAAATGCTGTTTGATAAAGAGGCCCTGCGCCGCCGAATCCATGCCCATCGACGGATAAGCCGCCTGATGTAACGGCTCGTTCTGCACCGAAATCGCATCGATCGCAATGCCCTCTTTTTTGTAAGCATCGAGGTATTTCACAAAATAATTGGCATATGACTCGTACCATACGGGTTTGAGGCTTCCGCCAGCCAGTTTCCCGCTCGTTTTCATCCATGCCGGCGCCGACCACGGCGTTGCCATGATCCGGATGGCCGGTTGCAAACCCACAACCGATTTCAGCACCGGGATCAGGTCCGCCTGGTCTTTGGCGACAGAGAATTGGGCTAATGTACGGTCTGTTTGGCCTGCCGGCAGATCATTGTACGTAAAATCTTCCAGCGAGAAGTCCGAAGCCCCCATGGTAATGCGCAAATAGCTGATTCCGATGCCGTTTTGCGGGTCAAAAAGGTCTTTAAGGAGTTTTTCGCGTTGTGACGCATTCTGTTTTTGGTTAATCAAATAGGCGGAAGAGCCAGTCAGCGCCGCTCCGAAACCTTCTATTTCTTGCAGTTTTGCCGAAAAATCAATGTTGATCAGATTCTGGGAAGGCGAAACCGCGCCCGCTTTTACAATGGAAACGCCGTTTTCGTTCTTGAACAATTTACTCTGCTGACCATTCGTAACCCAAACCGCTACCTTGTTTGCGGTGGTCGTATCGGTGGGTTTGGGGTTGTCGTTTGCCGGCGTTTCGGCCGAGCAGCTGGTTAATGCAAAGGTCAGGCTGGCGACCGTCGCCATCAGTATTTCTTTCATAAGTTGAGTTAAAAAAGAAGTCATGCCTGAACGCCGGCGCTCCGGTGCTCCGGTGCTCCGGCATGACTGTACATTATTTTCTAGTAACCTTTATTTTGGGTCAGGTTCGTGTTTTTATCGATCTCCCCCTGAGGTATCGGCCAAACCAGCCTGTTTTCGGTCGGTTTGTAGTTGAGGCTGTTGCCTGCGCCGTCCTTCACCGCTTCCATTACCGGCACTACCCTTCCCGTCCGCAGCAGATCGTACCAGCGCTGCCCTTCGAATGCGAGCTCCAACCGCCGCTCCTTTTCAATGGCCAGCCGCATGGCCGCCTGATCGGCCGCCGGCGTCGCAGCCAGTTTCGCCCGGGTCCTGATCTGGTTTACCAGCGTACGCGCCCCTGCGAGATCGCCGGTTTCGTTCAAAGCTTCGGCTTTCAAAAGGAGTACGTCGGCCAGGCGGTACATGATGATGTTCTGCGACGCGTCGGTATTGCGCATTTTATAAGCGAATGGAAACTTCGTCAATCCCCAGTATTTATCCGACCATTTGCCGGTTACGTTGGCTGTGTAAATCGACGATGCCTTGCGTACAACGTCTTTCTCGTCGTCGAAAGCTTTCACCAGGTCATTGGACGGCGTATTGAATTTCTTCCAGTCGGTACCATAGAACATGGAGGAGCCCCAGTTGCCGCCGGTCGACCAGTCTTCGAAATTCAATTCAAAAATGGCCTCAGCACTGTTTTCATGTTTGCCATCCCATAAATCCTCGAAATTGGGCATGAGCGTGTAACCCAATGCGATCACCTTGTCGGCATTTTCCTTCACCTTCGCCCAATCCTTGCGGGTAGCATACACCTTGGCTTGCAGCGTGTACACGGCACCAGGGGTTACCGTCATTTTGTTCGGCCCGGATTTCGGCACAGCGGGCGCGGCTTCGTCGAGGTCTTTCAGGATTTGTGCGTAAACCTGTTCCGCGGTGCTTCTGGCGGGATAAAGCTGGCCGTATATTTCCTCTACATTTTCAGAAGTAATGGTAGGCAGCTCGTCCACTACCAATGGCACGTCCCCGAAAATTCGCACGAGATCGAAGTAAGCCCGCGCCCGGATGAATTTTGCCTCGCCGACAATCTGCGCCTTCCGGGCAGCCGACAACGAAGCATCGGTAACCTTGGGCACATTGGCGATGATTGAGTTAGCGCTTGCGACGTGGTTGTACAAATACCGCCAATCCCTGGCCGCAACCGCATTGGTAGACAGTATCCTGAACTCGTCCACCTCAAACCAGGCCGCATTATCGGCCCCGGCATAGGAATTGTCCGACTGCCCGTCTCCCAGAATGAAGTAATCCATCACATAATATTCTGCCGAGCCGTTCTTGAAAATCGCATAACTACCCGCCAGGGCAGCCTCGGCGCTGGCAGCGTCTTTGATGGCGGAGCCCGCCGTACCGCTACCGCTTTCCCCTACCACCGTTTGAGAAACCGGCTGTAAATCCAATTGGTCCTGGCACGCAGGCAGCAGTATCGACGCGCCGAGTACCCATGCTATATAATTAGTCTTTTTCATAAAATCCCTGAATTAAAACGAAACATTAAGACCTGCTACGAATGCACGCGACACCGGGTAGGTTCCGTAGTCGATACCCAGGGTGGCGCCGCTCGATGTGAATGCATTCACCTCAGGATCAAACCCTTTGTATTTGGTAATGGTAAACAGGTTTTGCGCAGTGAGGTAAACCGACGCCCTGCTCAGCTTGATCTTGCTGGCAAATTCCTTGCTGAGCGCGTAAGAAATCGTCGCGCTTTTCATTCTCAGGAAAGAGGCGTTCTCCACAAAACGGGAGGAAATCAGCGAGTTGTTGACGTTGCCATCGGTGGCCCGCGGGATATCGGTCACATCGCCTGCCTGTTTCCAGCGCCGCAGCACCTCGGTCGATTGGTTCTTGCTGTCGTACATTCCCTCCGTTTCCAGCCTCGATGCATTGAATGCCTTGTTACCCTGCGAACCCTGGAAAAGAAACGACAAGCTGAAATTCTTGTAAGTAAGATTGTTATTCATCCCGTAAGTGAATTTCGGCTGGGCCGATCCCAGGACAGTGCGGTCGGAAGGCGAGAAAGTGCCGTCGCCGTTCACATCGCGGTAGATCATATCGCCGGTTTCGGGATTCACGCCGTCGGCAATGTATCCGTAAAAAGTACCCAGCGAAGCGCCTTCCTGCAAAATGATGATCTGGTCGCTCCGACCCTCAACGTCGGCGTAGCGGTAGATCTTGCTCAGCTGCAACTCGGTGATTTTGTTACGGTTGAATGCGATGTTGAAATCGGTCGTCCATTGAAAGTCGGCCTTATCGAAGTTGACGGTCGATAATACGAATTCAAGGCCCTTGTTTTCCAGCTTTCCGGAATTCCGGGGCATATACGTGTAGCCGCTCGTATTGGGCAACGGTACATTCAGCAGCAGGTCATTGGTCTTTTTCAAATAGGCATCCGCCGTAAAAGTGACGCGGCCCTGCAACATGCTCAGATCGATACCGATGTTGGTCTGCGTGGTCGTTTCCCATTTCAGGTCAGGATTCGGCGCGTACGTAGGCGGCGTCACAGCCGGGCCCGAAGGCGGGGTCGTAGGCGTGCGGCGGGTGTAGGAATTGAGGCCGTAGGAGGCATAATTTGCCAGACCTTCCTGGTTACCGTTCTGGCCCCAGCCGCCGCGCAGTTTCAGGTCGTTGATCACCTTCACATCCTGCATGAACGGCTCAGCGGAAATACGCCACCCGGCCGATACCGAAGGGAAAAAGCCCCATTGGTTACCCTTCGCCAGCTTCGACGATCCGTCGGCCCGGAAATTGGCTGTGATCAGGTATTTGCTATCAAAGTTGTACATCAAACGGCCCAGGTAAGAGTTTAGAAACCATTCGGATTGCTCGGTGTAGGCTTCGGTGATCTCATTGGCTGCATTCATCGTTTTCACGACGCCGTCCGCAGGGAAATCCCGGCCCGCCATGTAAGAGTTATTCCAGTTGTTTTTCTGGACGGTAGTTCCTCCCAATGCCGAAAATTCATGCTTATCCCACTTCTTCTCGTAGTTCACGGTGTTTTCCCATAGGTAGGTAAATGAATTGCTGCGTGTCGCATTACCGAGCCCGTGGGTACTGCCGTTGGCGCCCCAGCCTTCGGTAGTCCGGTAGGGATCGAGGTAGTAATCGTTGGTATGGTTCATGAAATCGATCCCGAAATTGGAGCGCAGCACCAGCCCTTTCGCCAGCGTCAGGTCGCCGGCAACATTACCGAATATGCGGTTGTCGCGGGCAGCCTGCGTCGGCCCGAACATCGCTGCCAGCGGGTTGTCCCAACCTGCTTTAAGCGGATTAGTGGAGAAAATAGTACCCCTGATGGAATCCTGGGAGTAAATACCCATGGTCGGCGGAGCGCCTAATGCGCCCAGTACCACTGCATTACGACCCGCGTTGTTGTTGTCCTTTACGTCCCGAACCTTCGCGTTGGCATAGCTGACGTTGGTCGTCAGCTTGAACCAACTCTTGATCTGGTTATCGAGGTTCATACGGAACGAATACCGCCGGTAACTGGCCGGCTGGATAATACCCTTGTCCTGGGTGATAGCCCCCGAAACGAAATACCGGTTTTTGTCGGTACCGCCCGAAAAGTTGAGCTGGTAATTCTGGTTATGCCCGGTGGTGAAAACCTCTTTGTTCCAGTCGGTGGTTTCACTGCCAACGGTCACATTATGCCCCATTTCATTCATCAGGTCGGCATATTGCTGCGGGTTCAGGACCTCGATCTTCTTCGCGATGTTCGAAATGCCGTAATAGGCTGCAAAATTCACCTGCGACTGGTTGGCTTTCCCCCGTTTGGTCGTCACGATCACCACCCCATTGGACGCCCTTGCGCCGTAAATAGCTGCCGACGACGCATCTTTCAGCACCTGAATGCTTTCGATATCGTTGACGTTCAGGTCGCGCGTGTCCATCGTAGGCACACCGTCGACCACGTACAACGGCTCGTTGCCCGCCTGCACGGACGTAGCCCCGCGCACACGGATGGATAATGCGCTACCAGGCTTGCCCGAGGGCTGCGTCACCTGCACACCCGCGGCCTTGCCCTGCAATGCCTGCGCCGCCTGCAAAATAGGCCGCTCTTCGATATCCTTCGTATCGACCGACGCAATGGAGGTCGTTACGTCGCCGCGCTTTTGCGTACCATATCCGATCACGACCACTTCATTCAGCGTTTTCAGATCGCCGCCGAGCGTTACATCAATTTGCGTCCGGTTGCCCACTGCAATTTCCTGCGTTTCGTAACCGATGAATGAGATCACCAGCACGGCCTCCCCATTGGGCACGCCGATCGAATAGTTTCCGTCTACATCTGTTACAGTACCCGATTGCGTCCCCTTTACCAAAACGCTCGCGCCTGGCAAGGTTTGGTTTTGCTGATCCCTGATCACACCTTTCACGACAATCTCCTGCGCATTCGCCAGGCTTGCTACCGCGAAAATCATGGCAATGAACATCGTAATTCTCTTTCCCATAGAGTGTTAATGCATTATTGGTAATTAATCTGATAAATTCTTGGACAATTCCATGGGGTCAAAGTTAATTATACTTTGAGAAAATCAATAACAAAAAATCAATGTAATCATCTGTTAAATAGACACTTACATTCATTTTGATACGGTTTAAACCCGTAGTAAAAAAGGAGTGATTTGCTTGATTCACAAGCGATGGCGAAGGCTGTTGCACGCTGGCGGGCCGCAGGATTGATACGCCTGCAAACCGCCGCTTTCCGTTCAAAAAAAGTGCAGGATTTTACCTAAACCTGAAAAAACATGCAGGAGATTTCGCCGGCGCAGTTCGTCTCAGACTGCTTCAAGGGGATGCTCCAACACCAGCAGGCTCCAACCTTCGCCGGATTTGGAGGCAGCGATCTCCTTGCGTCGGTCGTGCATTACTTTTTTGATCCTGCTGGCGTAAGCCCAGCAAGTGCTCTGCCGGATCGAGAGGATTTCCGACAGCTTATGGGAAGAGATTTTCCCTTTGGTTGAATACATCAAAAAGACCATATAGAATGCCTTATTGATCGGAATGCGCGTGTTCTGAAAAATGGTGTGCGCAATCACGGACTCGTCGTAATCGCATTTGGCACAACGCCGGCTGTACGGCGAATGCCCGTGAAAGAAGTGGTCGTGGCCGCATTTGCGGCATTCGTAGCGATCGTTATCCGTATCGTTGCCCCACTTCATTCCGGCCAGGAACCGGAAGCAACTGTCGTTGTCGGGGTAGATCTTGCTGAACTCCTCGAAATCCACTTCCATGGACATGACGCGGGCCTGCGTCACTTTCACGACATTGGTGTGCAGTGCCTCGTTATCTTTTTCGAGCAATAGGTTCATTTGCAGGATTTCTTCTTTCTGCTTCTGCAAAAGTTCGTTTACCTGGGTCAATTCCTCGTTTTGTGCTTCAATAATCTCCGACTTTTCCACAACCTCCCGCGTCCGCTCCGCGACCTCGGCTTCCAGCCTGACATTCAGTGAGTCTTTCAGCTTTTCATTGAGCTTCATCTGGTGAATCATCTGCCTCTGGGCCTTATCCTTCTTCTTTTTCAGGATACTCACCTTGTCGCCGATCGCAAACGAAAGAAAGATCATTTCGATGACGAAACAGATACTCAGGCTGTAATAGGTAACGACACCGAAGTTCAGACCTTCCACGTGCAGCATCAGCAACAACTTATGAATGAAACCCAGCGAAAGAAAGCTATATCCCAACACAAAAAAACGCGCCGGATGGTAACCTTGCCGGTAAATATGGATGCCTGTGTAAAAAGCCACCGCCAGCGGAACCAACTCCACGAACTTATAGCTGAACCAGTTGGTATCCAGGACAAAGCAGATTACAAAAAAGACTGTCCGCAGCGCCATTACCAGGATAATGAAACGGTCCAGTACAGGCGCTTTTTTATGGGTATAAAGCAGCGTCCTGGTAAACTGCAATGCGAAAATGCTGATGCCGTATAGTGCGATGCCGTAGGCGTACTGGTTCCATTCAGGCGCATTGGGCCACAGATACTGGTAGGCAATGCCATCCACACACATCTCGAAAAGCCCTACACATAAATTGGACAATACATAATACAAATACTGCACCTGCCGGACTGCGACGTACATCATCAGGTTATAGAAGCTAAAAACCAGCACCATACCATGGAATATCCCGAAAATAAAATACTCGTCAAGCGCGTAGGCAATGAACCGGTTGACCGACCTCAGCACGATAATCGCATCGGCTGTCTGGTGTGATTTTACCCGGAAATAGTAAGTGCCGTCAAAGGCTGTGTCGTTGGCGATATTTAGTTCAAAATTTTTGTGCGCATATTCCCGGCTACTAAACGGCAGCTTGTCGCCCATTCGCCGCATGTTGTACCCGCCTTTTCCATCCGGTAAATAGGCGGTATGTCGTCGATTGTCTGGTCGAAAAA
>DATMSL010000511.1:0-2547 GCA_035565435.1 Dyadobacter sp.
GTTCAAAAGTTACCGGAATTTCATAGATTAACCGTAGGGTTACATTTACACGCTTAATCATGCTATGAATACTTCCGGCGTAAAGTGGCTGCGTTCGGCTATTTTTTTTCTTGGATTAGTACTGGAAAGTTTGTTAAAACCTGCAATCGCGCAGGACTACGTGATCGCCAAACTCAAACTTTTTCCAGACCGTGATGAAGTTCTTATCAAGGATGTAGCTTCGGATAGCAAGGGATTCGTGTGGTTTCTGACCAACGGTGAAATATACCGGTACGATGGTTACCGGTCGCTCGATATTTTAAAAACGATCGCGGACCAGGTGCATACGACTGATATGCCGCAGCACATCCTCATCGATAGGCACGACAGGCTGTGGATGACCGGCAATGCCAACCTCAGCTACCTCGATCTGAGGACCTGGAAGGTACATACGGTGGCTTCGTCCCTGCTTCCACCGGTTCAGGACCGCGTAGTATATTCGATCACGGAGCTGGCCGATTCGACCATTGTCGTAGCCTATGAAAACGGGCATTTGCTGTTGGTGAAAGGAAACCGGTTCTTTCGGGTGGACGATCTGTTTGAGCTTGGCAAAAAGTCGAGCAATAAATTGTCGCCGAGGGGTATAACTGTTTGGAAAAATAAGATTTGGGTCGGTACGACAGGCGGTAGTTTGCTGTCTATCGATCCTGCCAGGGGTTATAGGACGCAAATCAGGAAATTGCCGGGAGAAGATAGTTATGTAAGAACGCTGATAGGCTATTCGGATACGCTGTTTGTAGATGTTCCGGGCGGTGTAAGTATCCGGTTGGACGAAGGTTTTGCCCGGCAAATGCAGCCGCGGGGCTTTGAGCTGTCAGCCGACAAGTATTTTGTATTGAAAGAAGGAACGGACATGCATGTTTACGCCGAAGACGATGCTTTGTGCGTGATGGATCCTGCGTTGCGCCTGCGGCAGAGGCTGAAAATCCCGACCAAACGCAAGTTCAGGACCGTAGCTCTGGAGATTACGAAGCGTGAAATTTTGCTCGGAACGGAAGAGGGGATATTTGTGGCTTATCCTAAAACAAAAGGCCTCTCGGAACTAAGCATTGCCAATCCGGGGCCTAATACAAGTGTGCGGGGCATTTATGTTTACCCGGATGGTTCGCTCTTCTACGGTACGTATAGCGGTGCGGGATATGTGGATGCCGGCGGAAAGGCTACGGTATTTCCCCGGTTGAAGCATGCCTATACGATGCTCCCGATGAACGATAATGAATTGCTGGTGGGCACAGAAGGCGGGTTTCTGAAAGTGTTCAACAGGCGGGAGCGAAGGATTGAATCGCTCCAATATAGCCTCGCTCCTAATGCGCGGGCGAAGTACATGGCGCACCTCCCGATTTACGTGATGTGCCTGGCCGAGACCGCCGACAACTTCCTGATCGGTGGAATGAACGGACTTTGGCTGCTGAATAAAAAGAGCCGGCAACTCGACCGTTATGAACTTACCGGCGGTTCGCCCCATGCACTCGATTTGCAGATCAGACATATGCAGCAACTCTCCGGGGGGCAGCTGCTGCTGAGCACCAACCTGGGACTTTTTGAGTTAAACCAGGGAAGATTATCAAAAAAATACCCGAAATCAGGGAATACAGGTGTTTATAAAGTCATTGTCGACGGTCATAAGCTGTGGGTCGCTACGCAGGGGGCGGGGATGGTGGCGATGGATCGGAATGGCGGCGAGTTACAGCATTTGACTACTGAAAATGGTCTTAGCAATAATCTGATTTACAGTTTGGAACGGGTAGGTGATGTGATGATCCTCGGTACCGCCGATGGGCTGAACCTTGTGGATGGACAGCAGCGTGTGCGGCGCATTGGTATGGCGGAGGGATTGAGTCAGTCGGAGTTCAACTCGGGCGCCTCGTTCGTGGATAAAGCGCGGAAGCGCGTATACGTGGGAGGGTTAATGGGATATACCGTTTTGAATATGAATCACGATTGGTTTGACAAAAATGACCAGCTCGAAAGCTATGTGACAGAGATTCATACTTCCACCGGCAAAGCCGGGCAGAGAGCCAGGGATTATAGCTGGCCTTACCGTGAAGAGAAACAGCTGTCGCTCGATCACAATCAAAGCCTGACCGCATTGTATGTAGGCACACCCGGCAATCACCGCGCTAATAGCCAGGTGACATACGCCCTGAATGACGGCGACTGGGAGCCGCTTATCCGCGGACAGTTTATTTCGCTCATCGAACCATCGCCGGGAGCGTACAAGCTCAATTTGCGGACCCGGAGCTTCGGCTTGGAAAGCAAACAGAATGTCGTGACGGTCATCAAAAAGCCGCATTTTTCACAGACCTGGTGGTTTCGCGGATTACTCGGGCTGTGTGCCGCGGCTATCGTAGTGGCATGGTACCGCGGCCGAATCGCGAAGATCCGCCGCGAGCAGGATATCCGTAACCGCATTGCGGCGGACCTGCATGATGAGGTGGGGAGTTCACTGACACGGATATTTTTTCAGGCGAGTACGCTGGTCAGCGGTCCGGCGGCCGGCGATCCGGC
>DATMSL010000512.1:0-13036 GCA_035565435.1 Dyadobacter sp.
TGCATTTTACACCACTACATATTAAGCCAATTTCCAGTCGCCGCGGTACTTGCGTTGTACGAACTGGTTCGCTTCGTCGAAGTTGGTAATCTTCATATTCTTGCCATCCCACAGGAGTTTTTTGCGGCCTGGGTAGTCGAAACCTTTGCCATCAGCCTTCGCGGTACGGAGGTTGTAGCTGCGGATACCGAGGTTACCCATGATCACAGTCTCGGTCAACGGACCAGCGTAGTCGAATGAAGAAGTAAGCGCTTTGTGCTCTTTACTGTTGAAACCAGCCTTGCAAGCGTCGCTCCATGACACGTGGTGACCAAACTCCGGCATGGTCGTGTATTTGTTACCGAAGTCGCCTTGCTTGTATTCCAGCTTGGTGCCGTCTTTGAGGTACACTTTCGGTGCAATACCGTAAGTTCCGCAAGTCATTACGCCTTTTTCACCGATCAAAAGTACACCGTTGCTGCTGTCCGGCTCTCCCAGTGGATCGTTCGCAGGGATCAGATCCGGGTGGAACGGACGCAGACCGCCGTCGTGCCAGGTCAAAGTCACTTCCGATTTGTTCACTTTGTTCGCAGGGAACTTCAATTGAACGCGTGATGATGGCGGGCAGCCTTCGGGAATGTATTCCGCAGTCCAGTCCTTAATGAACACCTGGCCTACCGAGCATTCTACTTCCGTTGGATAACCGAGGCCGAGCGTACGGAACGCCGGGTCGATCAGGTGGCAACCCATATCGCCCAATGCACCGGTACCGAAGTTCCACCAGCCTCTCCATTTGAACGGGTGCCATGCCGGGTTGTAATCCACCCAGTCGGCGCAGCCTACCCACAGTTCCCAGTCGATGTCCGCAGGCACTTCATGCTTGCCGGTCGGAACGGGAATACCTTGCGGCCACACGGGGCGGTTGGTCCAAACGTGGGCTTCGTGGACGTTACCGATGAGGCCTTTGTTAAACCATTCCTTCATCTGGTTCTGTGCAGGGTTGGAAGCTCCCTGGTTACCCATTTGGGTTACCACTTTGTATTTACGCGCAGCTTCTGTGAGCATACGTGCCTCGTAAATATCGTGCGTAAGGGGTTTTTGAACGTACACGTGCTTGCCGCGCTGCATTGCCGCCATCGCGATGATCGCGTGCATGTGGTCGGCCGTCGAAACGGTTACCGCATCGATGCTCTTGTCCATTTCGTCGAACATCTTGCGGAAGTCCTTGTATTTCTTTGCATCAGGGTGCAGCTCGAAGTTCTTTTTCACTTGCGGCTGTCCCCAGTCCACGTCGCAAAGTGCCACCAGGTTTTCGGCACCTTTGTTCCATGCATTGTTGGTATCAGAAAAACCTTTACCACCCACACCGACACCGGCGATATTCAGCTTGTCGCTGGGTGCTTTATATCCTTTCCCCAGCACGTGGCGGGGTACTATGAAGAAACTTCCAATGGCCGCCGCGGAGGTCTTCTGGATAAAGTCCCGGCGATTAACGTCTTTCGGTTTGTTTTCTGTACTCATCGGTTTTGGTAATGAAAAAATAAAGTAGATTAATATAGATTAAAGGAATAAGTTCTTATTAAAGATCGAATACTATAAAATCCCGCTTAAATATAATAATGTTCTCATGAAACCCATGAGCGGGGCTATTTCATTATTAGTTCAAATACGCTGGAAGGCTGCATTTCAGGCTATTTATACAGTATAAATCTCCCGCACACACGCGCGGGAACCGTCCCACGGGCGACTATGTTTTGATGGCTGGGTATTATTCCTGTAACTTTGCAGGGTAATGCATTTCAATTAGACCAATACCACCGGGTAATGCAAATCACAGTAATGAAATCTAAGATTCACCGGGTAAAAGTGACTCAGGCGGAATTGAACTACGTTGGCAGCATCACGATCGACGAGGATCTGATCGACGCAGCGGGACTCATAGAGAATGAACAAGTTCACATTGTGAATAATAACAATGGCGAACGTTTTGTCACATATGTTATCAAAGGCGAGAGAGGTTCGGGTATGATCTGCCTCAACGGCGCAGCAGCGCGCAGGGTGCAGATCGGCGACATTATCATCATCATCGCGTACGGCAGCATGAGCCAGGAAGAGGCCAAGACGTTCAAGCCGATGGTGGTTTTTCCGGATCACAATAACCATTTGGTAGGCTAACCTCCGGCATCCCCTACACGATACAGCAATTTAGCATAGCATGAAAAATATACTGCGTTACACGATATCGCTTGTTTTGGCAGGCGGTTTGCTCTGGTTTGTGTTTAAAGATATCAACCTGAGCGAAATGCTCGACCGTTTTGCCCAATCCGACTGGCGGTGGATCGCCGTATCATGCTTTTGCCTCCTGCTCGCGCACATGGTACGTGCCTGGCGGTGGGGAATGCTCATCGAACCTCTCGATCACAAACCAGGCATCGTGAACAGCACAATGTCGGTGCTTACCGGTTATTTTGCCAACTACATCGTGCCCCGCATGGGCGAAGTAACGCGTTGCGGGACACTTTATCGGCTGGAACGCATTCCGGTAAGCCTCAGCTTCGGCACCGTAGTGGCCGAGCGTATTTTTGATGTTATTATATTGGTGTTGATGATTGGATTGAACTTCATCCTCGAATTCGATCGTCTGAGCACTTTCTTCACTGACTTTTTCCAAAGTAAAATAGGCGGAAGCCAGGGCGGCGGCTCAGGTAGCGGTATGTTGCTGGGCATTCTGATCGTCGGTTTGCTGGCAGTTGCAGCAGTGAGCATTGTGATTTTCAAAAATGCCGCATTGCGTAACAAGTTGCAGCAGAATGCGATCATCGCCAAGATCGTCAACTTCGCCCAAGGCATGCTGGAAGGACTTTTGAGCGTCCGCAAACTACGCAATCCGGGCCTTTTCATTTTCAGCACCATTCTGATCTGGGTGCTTTATTACCTGGTTTCCTATGTGCTTTTCTTCTGCATTCCCGAAACTTCCCACCTTGGACCGCTGGCCGGTCTCACATTGCTGGTTGTCGGCGCGATCGGTATGACGGCGCCTACGCAGGGCGGAATCGGCGCTTACCACCTGCTGGTGGGTAATGTAATGGTGCTTTACGGCCTGTCGCAGAACGACGGCATCACATTGGCGACATTCATCCACGGGGCACAAATGCTGTTCATGCTGGTGATCGGCGCGTTGGCATTTTTGTATGTGCTGATTGTGAACAAAAACAAAGTCGAGGAGCCTGAACAGGTGTCTGCGGCAAACTAATTGTAACTTTAATAGTCCTGAAAAATGGAAATGGAGTATGTTACGTTATTCCATTTCTTAAATCCATATTGTCTTTTACAATGAATTTGACAGAAAGCAAGATCCTGAGACTAGAAGAAGCGATCCCCACCGTTGAAGCATGGCAACGTGCCGGACAAAAAGTTGTATTCACCAACGGATGTTTCGATATTGTGCATCTCGGGCACATCGACTATCTCGAAAAAGCCCGCGCATTGGGCGACAGAATGGTGCTCGGCCTGAACACCGACGCCTCGGTAAGCCGCCTGAAAGGGCCCTTGAGACCGGTCGTAAATGAATACGCAAGAGCAAGACTAATGGCCGCATTATCATTCATCGATGCTGTCATTTTGTTCGACGAACCGACGCCTAGTCAGTTGATCGAGGCCGTAAAACCTGACATTTTGGTCAAAGGTGACGATTATAAGATCGAGAACATTGCTGGCGCGGATTTTGTTTTGGGTAGAGGAGGTGAGGTAAAAACGATTGCTTTGGTACAAGGCTACTCGACTACCGCACTGATCGAGAAAATAAAACAAGGATATAAATAAGGTAGCTATGATAGGTGCATATGTGATTGGTATTATTGTGATGCTCGTTAGCCTTTACGTGCAATGGCGTCTCAAGAGCAAGTTTGAAGAATATTCACAGGTAGGATTGAGCAATGGCATGAGCGGTAAGGAAATCGCGGAAACTATGCTCCGGGAAAGCGGCATTTACGACGTAAGAGTTGTGTCCGTGGAAGGCCGTCTGACCGACCACTACAACCCGCAGGATAAGACAGTCAATCTCAGTCCCGATGTATATTACGGACGTAGCGTAGCGGCTGCGGCTGTGGCTTCTCACGAATGCGGACACGCCGTGCAACACGCTACTGCATATAGCTGGCTGCAATTCCGCTCGCAAATGGTACCATTCCTGAGCATTGCCTCGCAGTATATGCAATGGATCATCCTGATCGGTGTGCTTTTGATCAACACCACAGTAATTCCGTTGACTATCGGTGTGGCGTTGTTCGCTGTAACGACATTGTTCAGCTTCATTACATTGCCGGTTGAATACGACGCGAGTAACCGCGCATTGGCCTGGATTCAGAAAAACCGCATTGTGAACGAACGCGAGTACGTAATGTCAGCCGATGCATTGAAATGGGCGGCTCGTACTTACCTCGTAGCTGCGATTGGTTCACTGGCAACGTTGCTTTATTACGTGAGCTTGCTGATGGGGCGTCGCGATTAATAGTTTAAAGTTCAGAGTTTAAAGTTTAAAGTTGATATTGATGTCAGTCTTCGTTCGCGGGGGCTGACATTTTTTTGCTCCAACATTTCATTCTCAACTCATAAACCTTAAACTCCTAACCTCTAAAAAAATCATTTCTTCCGCTGATTCCAGTACACCACCAAATTATGCGTCGCGCGGCCGGCGGCGATAATATCCAGGTCTCCATCGCCATCCAAATCGGCAGGCGACAAGTCTTCGCAGGCGATTTTGATGCTTTCATCCAAAGTATATTCCGTCCATTTCTTGCCTTCGGGATCGCTTCCCACGTAGATGCGTACACCCGTTTCGCCAGTCACATTCGGGTTACGCCAGCCCATTACCACCTGGTCGCGGCCCTGCCCGAAGAAGTCCGCACAGGCTAGTGCGTGACCTTCCTTCATACGGTCGGTGAGGACGGTGCGGCTGTCTTTGGTATAAACTACCAACGCGGTACCGTGCATTGGCTCGATGGTGGCGGTAAACAATTGCTTTTTACCCAAACTACCGGTCCGGATCTCTCCTACCCCGCGCTCCGGCACCATCCAGTTGCCCGAAGGGGCCCAGCCGTCCGCTCCGTTGAGAAACACCTGCACGCCTTCTTTACCTGCAATGGACAATCCGGCCATTCTTCCGGGAATTTCCATGGGCTGGAAGTTATGGGTCATGTGCATATTGGTTTCAACCAGATTGTAGGGCCAGATTCCTTTTTTGTTTTCGGGCACATCAAAAACAATCAGCTTTACGCCCGCCCCGTTCCCGCCTGTATTCCCTTCGCCGTGCAATGGCAGCACAGCCAATTGAAAGGGTCCGTCCGCGGTTTTGACCCAATGCATACGGTGAATGGTCACTTCATGATGCAGGCGCACAGGCTCCCAGGATTTCGTGCGATCCTCCGGAGCTACCATGTAGAAAACTGCCCCTGACGTTTTCAAATCCTTCGTTTCGGATGGGTTCCAGCCTGCGCCTACTGCCACTTCTACCTTGCCATCGCCGTCGATATCACGGGCGGCAATGCAAACGTTGTCCTGCTCGGTAAGGTCTTTCGCGATTATGTAGCGTGTCCACGCGCCGTCTTTTTTCCCGGGATTTTTATACCATACAATTTCCTTCTTATCGGCCATCAGAATATCCAGCTTACCATCGCCATCCACATCGCCGGAAGCCACCCCGTAGCCGATACTTACCTTATCGTCGATCGTTTCTCCCTTGAAAGTGGCCGTTTGCGCAAATGCACTGCCTGCTATTGAAAATGCGATCGAGAACAATAGTCGTTTATTCATATTCCTGAAAACTGGCACCTGCCGGTGGATAAAAGTTTTAACCTATTTTTTAACAATATACTTCAAAATCCACTCTACGGACATTGAAAAAACAGTTTTTTGTGTCGCTTTGCCCTGCATTCCCTACTTTTGTGAATTATTGTAAAACCAAATATCCTTCATGAAAACAGTCCCTTTACATCAGCTTCACATCCGCTTAGGTGCAAAAATGGTCCCGTTTGCAGGTTTTGAAATGCCTGTCCGTTACTCGTCGGATCTGGATGAACATCACACCGTAAGAAATGCCGTGGGTGTTTTCGATGTATCGCACATGGGCGAATTCAGCGTAAAAGGGCCTGGGGCGCTCGCATTGATCCAAAAAGTATCTGCAAATGATGCTACTGCATTGTATGATGGAAAAGTGCAATACAGCTACCTCCCCAACGCCACCGGAGGCGTGGTAGATGATCTGCTCGTATACCGCATTGCCGAGGACGATTATTTCCTGGTAGTAAATGCTTCGAACATCGAAAAGGACTGGAATTGGATCCAGAGCCAGAATACTGAAAATGTGGCAATGGAAAACCTGTCGGATTCGCTTTGCCTGCTCGCCGTGCAGGGACCGAAAGCAACTGCCGCATTACAGAAACTGACGGACGTGGACCTCGCGTCGATGGAATATTATACCTTCAAAATCGGCGAAATGGCCGGGATTAAAGACATTATCATTTCTGCAACCGGCTACACCGGCGCCGGAGGTTTTGAAATATATGTAAAGAATGAGGATGCAGAGAAAATGTGGGATGCCATTTTCGAAGCGGGTGCCGAGTTCGGTATCAAACCCGTGGGCCTGGGCGCACGTGATACCCTGCGACTGGAAAAGGCGTTCTGCCTCTATGGTAATGATATCGACGACGAAACGTCACCTTTGGAAGCCGGCTTGGGCTGGGTAACCAAATTCACCAAAGGTTTTATCAATTCCGAAGCATTGAAGGCACAGAAAGAAGCCGGGCTGAAAAGAAAACTGATCGGCTTCGAAATGATCGACCGCGGCATTCCGCGTGGGCATTACGAACTGTGCGATGCGGAAGGCAATAAAGTGGGTGAGGTGACATCCGGCACGCAATCACCTACCTTGCAAAAAGGCATTGGGTTGGGTTACGTACCTACCGAATTCAGCAAAGCAGGTACCGGAATTTTCGTAAAAGTGCGCGACAGGCTGTTGAAAGCACAAGTTGTAAAGACACCTTTCGTTAAAAACTAATCCCCTCCTATTCAGTACGATTGCATTTTTATGAAACAACTTGACGTTTGTCTTACTCCGGATTTACTTCATTTACATAAACTCGATAATTCAATAGTGGTAGTGGCCGATATTTTCAGGGCCACTTCCTGTATGGTAACCGGCCTCGCTTATGGGGTAAAAAGCATAACTCCGGTCGCCAGTGTGGAGGAATGTAAATTTTTACAAGACAAAGGATATATAGCCGCTGCCGAACGTGACGCGCGCAAAGTGGAAGGTTTCGACCTGGATAACTCGCCGTTCAGCTACATGCACGAAAGCCTCATCGGCGCGCAGATCGCGATGACGACGACCAATGGGACATTGTCTATTTCCAAAGCGAAATCGTCGGCGGTGAAAGTAATGATCGGCTCATTCCTGAACCTGGGGGCATTGGCCAATCATTTGAAAACCGAACCTTATGACGTGCTCGTGCTATGTGCGGGCTGGAAAGGCCGCCCCAACCTCGAAGACACCCTGTTTGCAGGGGCATTAGCCGAAGCATTGAAGGATCAATTTATGCTGCTCGAAGACGGAACCCTGATGGCGCAGCGTTTATACCAGCAAAGCCGCGATAACCTGCTGGCGAGTGTAGCCAACTCCTCGCACGTACGGCGCCTGCAACGCCTGGGCATTCAGAAAGACATTTCTTACTGCCTGCAAACCGACCTGTACGATGTAGTTCCAGTCCTTAGAGGCAGCACGCTGGTTTCCATGAATTAATATTTACTCAATCCTAATTGCATGTTCCGATTCGTCTTTGTCATTTTTCTAGGGTTATTTTTAATGGCTGGTCACGCTGAGGCCCAGCGCAGGACCGCATCTCCAAGAAAACAGCTCATTACTCCCAAGAAAAAAGCCCCCGAACCAGCCAGGCCGCAGACACCTGCTGCAAAGGACACGACAAAGGTGCAGGTTCCCGCTGTGTCAGCCCCTGCTGGTGATACAGCTGTGGCGGACACCACCATGCCGAGTGGGATTTCGGCCAATGGCGACACGCTCACCGAAGCGGCAAACGAGGCCAAGCTCCCCGTGGAAAAGGCCGACAGCATGCATGCCTACAAAATCACAATCGAGGATATTTCATACCTCTCGGTCTGCCCCGGTACGAATGTGACCATCCCATTCAAAACCGATGGACCGTTCGACGAGGACAATACATTTATTGTACATATTATAGATGCCACCGGTAAATCGGTGCCTATTTCGCTTCCTGTGAAGAAAAGCCCCGCGAAGGCGGTGATACCTTCCTATAAAGTAGGCGGCGAAGTGTATCGGCTTCAAATCATTTCCTCTATTCCGGTTATAAAAAGCCAGGAAGTGCCGTTGAGGCTGCTGCAAGCACCCGCAGCGAAGATCGACCTGATCGACGGAACGCAGACTGTGCGTATTATGCCCGGACAGGAGGCGCATTTGCGCGTAAACCTCACAGGCGCTGCTCCGTGGTCCTTCCGGCTCTCGGACAGCACCACAGTATTGCAAACGCTTTCGAACCCGCATTACATTACTGTTAAACCGACCGACGTAAAAGCCTATCGCGTAACGGGCGTTTCCAATGCCTGCGGAAGCGGTACGACTTCCGGCGAAGCTATTGTGAATGTAAACAATAACCCGGAGCCTAAGCTGGAACTGAAAGAAGTGGAGAAGATCGCGAAGCTTTGCGCGGGCGTGCCGTTTCAGGTGCCTTTCAATGCGACAGGCAAGTATAAGGAAGGGAATAAGTTCGTTGTCCAAATCGCGGAACGCAGCGGTGCATTCAAGAACATTTCAACGCCTGATTCGTCGGGCTATATTACCACGCAAATCCCTGACAGCTACAAGCCTGGCGAATATCGCCTACGCGTGACTTCTACCGCGCCTTACCTTGTGAGCCAGACTACAAACGTTTCCATCGTATCGCCTACCGTGGCGACCCTTCAAAAGGATTCATTGAGACTGGGCGAAAATGAATCGGGTGAACTGACAGTAAAGTTCACCGGAGGAGGCCCCTGGTTCGTGCTGCTTTCGGACGGAACCTATGAGAACAACATTCAGGAATCCCCGCATAAGGTCAAGGTAAAGCCATTTTATGATACCAACTACCAAATCAGCTCGGCCGGCGGTTTGTGTGGTGTAGGCAAATTCTCAGGCTCGGCGAAAGTCACCGTGAAAGCCCCTCCGGCGAGCATTACGCTTGACAAGCTACCGCAAAATATGGTGTGCGCAGGTTCTACCATTGATATTCCCTACAAAACGGAAGGTCGCTATAACCCGAACAATAAATTTACGGTTCAGATGACCGATAAATCCGGCCGTTTTGTAACGCTCCCAACGACAGTAACACCTACCGCGATGCAGGTGAAAATCGCGGCAGCTGCACCGGGGGACACCAGTAAAATTCAGAAGATCCGGATTGTATCTTCTTCTCCGGCTGTTTCGAGCGCTATTGAGGAACTGGAAGTAATCGCGCCAGACAAGGCCATTGCAGAAGTTTCAGGACGTGGTACGGTTTCAGCCGGACGTTCGACCCGCATTCAATTGAGGTTCAAAAACGGGCTTCCGCCGTGGTCATTCACACTTTCCGACGGCACGGTGATCAACGGTACATTCCTCAACCCGTACCTGATTTCCGTTTCACCTTCTTCTACCACAGAATATACCATCAATTCACTGAAAAGTGGATGCGGGGCCGGAACCGGGCGGGGCTCCGCCGTCGTGACGGTAGAAAACTAGCATACAGCCATGCGCAAAGGGAAGATATTGTTTTTCTTACTGGCTGCCGTATTCGGCCCTTCGCGCATTTTCGGACAGGCTCTGCCGTTGGGCCAATGGCAAAGCCATTTCAATTACCTCTCTGCAAAACAGGTTGTAGATGCCGGTCCATTAGTCTATTGTGCCTCCTACAATGGCCTTTTTGCCGTCAATTCTGAAAACGGGGAGACCAGAGTGTTCTCCAAAGCCGACGGTCTCAGCCATACGGGTATCAGTGTAATGGGCTATCTGCCCGAAACGAAGCTCCTTATACTGGCTTACCGCAATGGCGCTATCGATTTTGCATACCTTAATGAACAAGCTAAGCCCGACCAGATCGAAACCTGGGACTTATTGAACGAAACCCAGGGTTTGCCGGCAGATAAAGCGGTCCGACGCATCATTTTCAGAGAAAAACTGGCCTACCTGGCAACCAGTTTCGGGGTACTCGTTCTGGATACACAACTTCGGCAAGTAGAAGAAACCTATCGTTATATCGGCCCGAATGGCACTCAGTTAACCGTAAGCGACCTCGCATTTTCGGGAGACTCGCTTTATCTCGTAACCTCGCAGGGCATATTGGGTACGTCCATGCTTGGGAATGTAAACAGGCAATATTTCGGAAATTGGAAGCCCGTAACAAGCCCGGGCAGCGTTTCCGGCATTGCATTCTTTGCAGGATCAATTCATGCGGCTGTTCCAGGGAAGGGAATTTTGAAATATGAAAAGGGAGTTTGGAAACTGGTTTATGCTTCGAATGCTTCTGCCTTGCGAATCCTCGACACGGGCGATTTTCTGACGATTTGTACCCAAAATACGGTTCTCACACTAGATACCCTTTATACCGCTCAGACTTATAGCAGTCCATTATGGGGTAACATCCGGTCCGGCATTCGTAAAAGCCCGAAAGCGCTATGGATTGCCGATCAGAAAAATAGTCTGACCACCAATCAGTTTTCCGACTTCAGACAGGTTTCTCCTGCCCAGGGAGACACAACCGTTTCACCTCGTACCGATTCGACGATCACCGACCTCAATGGCCTATCCTGGACCCGCCTACCCGAAACGCTGGGCGGAGGCATTATGGTAAGCAGCAAGGATGGTTCACGAAAAAAAGTACTCTCAACATCGATAGGCATGGGTACGTTGCCTGCTTCGAAGATCAATAGCCTCGCATTGGACCAGGACGGGTTTGTGTGGTTTGCCAGCGCAAAGGGTGTAGGCTATTTTATTCCGGATGACGTTCTGGATGCAACCCGTGTAGATGCGATCCTACCCATTTACGGTCAGCGAAGGCTCTTTAACAATGAAGAATGTACTGCATTGGCAGTAGAACCAGGGAACCGGAAATGGATCGGCACGCGGACGGGACTTTACCTTTTCAATGCCGACGGCACCGAGTTGATCCGGAAATTCACATCTGCCGATAGCCCGCTGCCGGCGGATATAATCAACGCACTCCGGTTTGAAGCGGGAACCGGCTTGCTGTTTATCGACACGCCTGCTGGAATGGTTTCTTACCAAAGCGATGCCAAGGCGGCAGCCGAACACATTAGCCGTATCACCATTTTCCCCAATCCCATCCGGCCGGGTTATTCAGGCAATGTGGGTATCAGCGGCCTGACCGGTCAATCGACCATTAAAATCACCGACCTGTCAGGCAGGCTCGTATTTGAAACGCGTTCGGAAGGTGGCTTGGCCTCCTGGAACCTGAACGACTACACAGGACGCCGGGCGCGGGCAGGAATATATATGGTGTTCGTTGTGTCAGCCGACGGCACTGAGCACCAGGCTGGTAAGTTGGCAATTATTAATTAAAATCATAAATTAATCCAGGCGTTCCGATTAGTGGACGCAGCAGACTGTATGATGTCGAATCAGGAAAAAGCACCTTACATTGTAGGAATCACCGGCGGAAGTGCGTCCGGCAAGACCTATTTTATGAAAAACCTCATCGACGCGTTTGGTACGGACGAAGTCACGCGGATTTCACAAGACAATTATTATCGTCCGATCCATGAAATCCCGCGGGACGAAAATGGGGTGGAAAATTTCGACTTACCCGAAACAATAGACCATCATCTCTTCGCAGAACACATTGCCGTACTACGGGCCGGCCGTTCCGTGCAGCAAAAGGAATATACGTTCAACAATCCGCTTATTACGCCTGAGATATTACATTTCGAGCCCAAGCCCATTATCATTGTGGAAGGGATTTTTGTTTTTTATTTTCCCGAAATTGCCCGGCTGATTGATTTGAAAATTTTCGTAGATGCCAAGGAGCACGTTAAAATAAAACGGCGGATTATTCGTGATAATAGCGAGCGCGGCTACGATCTTGACGATGTCCTTTACCGATGGGAGCATCACGTCGCCCCGACTTACGATAAATTTATACTTCCCCTGCGCGCGGAAGCAGATATGATCATCAACAACAACTCCCGGTTTGATACTGGTTTACAGGTGCTGATCGGTTTTTTGAAGACCAAATTACACCAGTAGCATCCTATAGAGAAACACCGTTGAATAGTCAAACCTTGAGTGTAACGTCTATTTTACCTAATATTGCAGTTTATCTGGTATGGTTTTTATAATGGAACTGTACCATATTAAATCCTTATCAATTACTAACGCTTAATTCACTTAACTGTTCCAACTATGAAAAAATACCTATTTGTAATGCTTTTTGCTGCGTTCTTCATTTCCTGTGATGATGATGTCGATCCAGATTTGACCAAAGCTTTTGTAGGCAGCTGGAAAGGACAGATCAAGAAAGAAGTTGGCTATGAATACGGCACCGACTGGGTGATCAGCAAAGTGGATGACAAGACAATAAAAATCGTATCGACATACAAGTTGGTTTCCACCGATCCTAAAATTCCGTCTTCTACGTCCGTTTCAAACATCGACAATATTATGGTGTCAAGTATCGGCGGCGACAAAGTAACGATGAACATGGTACAAGAATACGTCATACCTGGCGACACCATTTCGTATAAGGGAACAGGTGTCGTATCAGGCGACTCGCTAATTGTGTCCTCTACTGGAGTCTCAAAGAAAACAGGCAAGGTGACAACCCCTCCGATCCAGAGATTTAAGAAACAGTAGCGACTTGTTATCGGCGCAGGCCAAAAATTCTGTTAATTATTATTGATGAAAAACATACTTTATATTCTGATAGTTACCGCAGGGTTCGCCGTCTCATGTGATGATGACTCAACTACCCCGAAAGATGACTACGCCTATTTTCCGCTG
>DATMSL010000513.1:0-6369 GCA_035565435.1 Dyadobacter sp.
CCCGAGGGCGTGATCAGGAGAAAAGTGGTGGCATTTGGAAGATCAGTCCGGCCACCGGCGGGCAACCCGGCAATAGCATTGCGAGCACCCAACCGATGGCGGATAATGCGTTTTTCGGCATCGTACCTATTTTTTCACGATCCGGAAATTGTCTACGCTGCCGTTGAAGGAGGCGATGGCCACGTCCGGCGTGTTGAACAGCACTTTCAGGTCGGTGATTTTGGAGACGTCGGCAATAGTAGAACCCGAAGCATTCTTGAACTCGGAAAGCTCGATGACCGCCGTTTTCCATCCGTTGGTCTGGTAACCTGCCGAAGCATATTCAATAGAGTTCCAGGGCTGGAATGCGTATACATATTCGCTGCCGCCTGCGGTAATGGTAATGTCGTATTTTCCGGCTTTCCAGGGCTCTGCAATGTTATGTTCAAATTTGAATTGTCTGCTTGCAGCGTCCCCAGCCGCGAGCTTGAAATCGAAAGTACAGGTCGAAAACACCCAACCGTCGTTGTAGCCGGTAGCGGGCAACTTGGTTTGCTTGATCCTGGAAAACTTGCCAGAAATGGCCTGCGCATCGGTAGCGGCAATGATCGGCGCGCCGCCCCAGCATACTTCCGCATTCCAGGTAGTGGCAGGCACGTCAAAATTCACCATGTTTCCGGTGACAGCGTCGTTCATTTTGAAACTGGTTTTAGCAGTACCAAACTCCCCTTCGACGGTGATGATGTCTACCGCCGCAGTAGCAGGCATTTTGGCTGTAATCTGCTTTACAGTCGAGCTCACTACCTGCAAGCTGGTGCCACCCAGTTTCACCGATTTGATATTATAAAAGTAGTCCCCGTTGATCACCACCGTCCCATTGGCCTTCACAAACTCGGAATACAATCCCGAAATAACCGGTACCGGCGCGGTCAGCACAAAATCGTAGGTAGCTTCACCCCCTTCGGTCACTACTTTGATTTTATTGGGCACCCCGGCGTCCACCGCTTTGGTAGGCGCATTAGCAGGAATGGTAATAACGATATTCGAATTACTGCCCAACGCCGAGTTGAAACTTGCTTCGAAATCATTGAAATATACTTTCAGCACGCTGCTCAGGTTCTGGCCCTGGATCACGATCAGGCTGCCCGGCTCAGCGGCCGCCAATGAACTGTCGGCTTTCGCTGGATCAAGCAGTCGCACATTGGTGATGGCTGGCGCGCCGTCGATATCGTCGTCGTTACAGCTCTGGAACGATAGCAGCATGCCTGCCGCCAGCAGCAGCCCCAGCCCAGTCTTTAATATATTTTTCAAATTCATTGTGGTAACAGATTTGGGTTAGTCGACTAGTTTGCTGAAATCAAAAGCAACCGGCTCGTTCTTCAACGAAGGCGCATTCACGATCTCGCTTTCAGGGAATGGCAGGTACAAAGTTGCGGGCGTAACCGGGTAAAACTCAGTCGACGAATACGTTACATTGTATTTTTTGGGATTGATAGAACCCGCCGCGTAAGTCATCGTGTAATTCTCCTTGTGTTGGAGACCCGTATAGGCCACCGCCCTGGCAGGATTGAAATAGTACCAACGCACGATTTCATTCCATGAATTGCCCTCAAATACGGTTTCTATTCTTCTTTCCCGGAAAATATCCTCGAAAGTCAGCGAGGTTTTTGCAGGCATACCAGCACGCTTACGCACGGCATTGAAATACTCTAGTGCTTTAGGATCGGAAGTGGTGGCGCTGTTGCCGAGTACGGCATCGGCGTAGATCAGGTACACTTCCGCCAAACGCAGCATGTAGGAATTGATATTCGCAGCCATGAAGCCCCCCAGACCGCCATTATCAGCCGGAGAGCCGATAATGTACTTTTTAATGGCCGACAATGCACCCGGACGGTTGTATTTCAATCCTCCGGTCGCCTTTTGAATATTAGGGTAAACATCGGTATCGAACATCGCAATCGCCTTTCTGCGCAACGAATCGGCCGGGTTTTCGGTAAAATACTTCACCAGGTCGGCCGACAGCCCCTGTGCCGCTCCCCAACCGTCGCCCTGGCCGGTAATGTTGGCGTCGTAGGCAAAATACGCCTGGAACGAGTTGTTAACGCCCCACGGGCTGCTGACAGGCATCCATTGCAGCGAGAAGAGGCTCTCGGGATTATTCTTGGAAGCATTGTGGTTAGCGCTCTCGAACAACTCCGCATACGTAGGAGCGAGCGCGAGGCCGCTTTTCGTAATCACACTTTCGGCATAGTATTTGGCGCTATCCAGGTCCGACTGCTTGCGCGTACCGTTCTGGTTCAGACCCGACCGCATCAGGTACATGCGTGCGAGCATTCCTTCGGCCGAATACTTGGTAAGCCGGCCCTGCACGGTCGTTACCGGCAGGTTTTCGGCAGCAAAGCGGTAGTCATTGATAATAAGTTTCCACACGTCCTCGATCCGGTTGCGAACAGGCGGCGTGTTGAGCTGTGCCACATTGTCGTACACAATGGGAACCGCGCCCCAGGAGCTTACCAGGTAATAATAAGCCGTAGCACGCATGAAGCGGCATTCGCCCAGGCCTTGCGCTTTCACAGCTGCGGAAGCGGTGCTGCCCTGAGCCTCCTTAATAGCTTTGTAGGCATTATTGCTTTGCGCGATGATCTTGTAAAACGACTTGTACCCCGGCAGCAGCGTGTTCACGTCAGTCGACGGAATGGCGTGCTTGATATAGGCCGTACGGTCGTTGGAATTCAGGTTACCGGCGCGCGCTTCCTGGAATGCCATATTGGCCTTGTCGTTGAAATCGAACCAGACGATATTGTAGAGTGGTCCTGTTCCAGCCAGGATTTCGTCGTCGGTTTTGTAAAAGTTACCCGAAGTCATCGCGTCCAGCGGCGGATGGTTGAGGAATTCCTCTCCACATCCCTGCAAGAGCATCATCGCCCCGATAGCTGCTATGATTCTGTATTTGAATTGCATATGAATATCTTTTTTAAATAAATGTTGGACCTGACGGCTTAGAAATCAGCCAGCAAACCGAATGAATACATGCGCACGGATGGGTAACGGCCCGTATCGATGCCGGCCATCACAGTGCCGCCATAGTTCACCATCCCGATCTCCGGGTCATAACCTTTGTACTTGGTGATCGTGAACAGGTTCTGCGCCCCTACCGATGCCCGCAAGCCCCGGATGAAGAAGTCTTTCAGCATCGATTTCGGGAAGTTGTAGCTGATCGTGATGTTTTTCAGGCGCACGTAGGTGCCGTCTTCGATGAAGTTGGTATTCATACGGTTGTTGGCGTTCGGGTCACCTGGTGCGATGCGCGGGATGTTGTAGCCCGGGTTGGTGAGTGTCACCGTTTCCGCATCGGCTGCATTGTAGCTGCTTGGCTTGGCATAGTTGGCCACCGATTTCCACTGGTTGCCGTACACCCCGCCGTTGCCAGGGATTTCTGCCCGGTAGCGCGGATAATTGAGGATGTCGTTCTTAAAGCTTCCGGTCAGAAATGCATTCAGCTCGAAATTCTTGTAGGTCACATTGTTATTGAAACCAAGGGTAAATTTCGGCCATGGGTTACCAATCACCGTGCGATCTTCGGCGTCGATCACACCGTCGCCATTCAGGTCGCGGAACTTGGTATCCCCTACCCAGCTGCCCGTTGCCGGGTTGATCGTCAACTGGCCGTTCGAAGTTTGAATCGCGTGATTTTTAATATCGTTGGCATCCTGGAAAAGGCCGTCGGCGATGTAGCCGGTGATCATGCTTGCAGGCTGACCTACCTCCGTTTTGAAACCTACGGAAGTGGCATTCCAGCTCGGTGTGATCGGGTTCAGCAGCGAGGTCACCTTGTTACGGTCGAACGAGAGGTTAACCCCCATTTTCCAGTAAAAACCGCCTTTATCGATATTGACAGTATTCAGCGTGAAACCGATACCGCGGTTTTTCATCGAACCCGCATTCACCGCTGGCCAGCTCAGGTAGCCCGGCGAATAAGCGATATCGCCACCATAGGTGAATGGGTAGGAGTTGACGGTAATGAGGCTGGTAATATTCTTAATGTAAGCGTCCACGATCAGCTCCACGCGGTTGCCGAACATATGCAGGTCGAGCCCGCCGTTGATCACATCGTCCTTTTCCCAGGTCAGGAACTGGTTGGCGAAATTGGACGCCAGGAAGCCGGTTCCCCAGCCGGTAGGCACGGTTTGCAAAGTCGAGTAGATCGCATTGCCGCCGCTGCCCTGGTTACCCGAGCGCCCTACTTCAAAACGCAGTTTCAAATCGTTGATCTCTTTCACATTTTTCAGAAAAGGCTCCTCCGACACACGCCAGGCCACCGATACCGCCGGGAAATTGCCCCAGCGGCGGCCTTCACGGAAGGAAGAAGAACCGTCCCTCCGGTAAGTTCCCTGCAAGAAATACCGCTCGTTGAAGCTGTAATTCACCCGGGCAAAATACGACTCACGCGAGCCGCCGCCCTTGCCGCTGCCATTGCTCACGTTGGAGATCACCGATGCGTCACCGCCCGAAAGCTCTTCAATGGTATTGGAAATAAACTTCTTACGCGTACCGGTAAGCGACTCGTACGCGTTCTCCTGCGCTTCGTGACCTGCCATCAGATTAATGCCGTGGCGGCCAAGTTTCAAATCATAGGTTAATCGGCTATGCAAACTCCACCAGGTATTGGTATTCACCGAGCGGGTCGAGGTGGCCGCGTCCTGCGAGACCACGTAACCGCCGATGGTATACGACGGGTGGAATGAATAATATTTCAAAAATTCGGCGCTACCGTTCGCCTCGGTATGCCAGGTAAGGTTTTTAGCCAGTTTCACATCCGCAAAAAGGCTTCCCAAAATCGATGTCCGGCGATTGTAATCGTTGTAGATCTTCGAGATCATTACCGGGTTGGTAAACTGGAACTGCGTGGAAGTAGGCCCGCCCCAGCTGCCGTCGGGGTTGGTAACCGGCACGCTCGGGTTCTGGTCTAAGGCCAGCTGGATAATGCCCCCGTTGTTGGTATTCACTTTCTCTTCGGTGATACCCACGCTCATATTCGCACCGATTTTAAGCCAGCTGCGAGTCTGGTTTTCAAGATTCAAACGGCTATTGTAGCGTTTGAAACCCGAACCTTCCACGATCCCTTTTTGGTTGAAATATTCCCCCGACAAATAATAGGTCGATTTCTCGGTACCACCGCTGAGTCCCAGCGAGTACTTTTGAAGGGTCGTCGGGCGGAAAAGCGCGCTTTGCCAATCGGTACCATTGCCCAGCACCGACGGATCGGCAAACTGCGGCTCGCTCGCAGTGCCGCCTACCGCGGCCGCTTCATTACGGAACTGCGCATATTCCCGCAGGTTCATCACATCGATATGCTTAGGCTCCGCCTGCACAGTCACCAGTGAATTGAAGGTAATCTTGGCCTCCCCTGCTTTACCGCGCTTGGTGGTGATCATGACCACCCCGTTGGCCCCCACAGCACCGTAAATCGCGGTTGCCGAAGGTCCCTGCAATACGTTGATCGTCTCGATATCGTCGGGGTTAATGCTCGACAGAATATTCGAAAACCCTGTGGGACGGCTGTTAGGATCGTCCTTCATGTTATCCGGCTTGATCTGCACCCCGTCGATCACGTATAATGGCTGCGTGGTTCCCGTGAGTGAGCTCAAACCGCGGATCAGTACCGACGGTGCCGCGCCCGGCTGGCCGGAGTTCTGCTGCACCAGCACGTTCGCCGCACGCCCCTGCAAGCCCTGTTCGAGGGAGGTATTGATCGTTTTGCTCAAATCCTTGCCCGACACGGTCACCTGCGAGCTGGAAACGTCGGTCTTTTTCATTTCCCCATACCCTACTACCACCACTTCGTCCAGGGCGGAAATGCTCTCTTTCAGTTTAATGTCGATTTTGGTTTTGTTGCCGATCGCCACCTCCTGCGTTTCATAGCCGATGAAGGAAAACACGAGCGTGCTGCCCGATGCCGCTTCAATCGAAAACGCCCCGTTGGTATTGGTTGTCGTACCGTTGGACGTGCCCTTCACCACCACACTCACGCCAGGAATTCCATCTCCTTGTTCCAGGGCAACGACCGTCCCGGTAATGACTCTTTTAGCTTCCGACTGCGCAAATGCGCCGACGGCCGTACCCATGATCCCGAGTGATAGAAGGAGAGGTCGCAGCAACCCGGCCAGAAAGCGCAAACGCCGCTTTGCCCGCCTTGTTTCGTACAAATTTTGTTGCATGTTGTTTTGTTTTAAAAGTGACTATTGCTTCATCCCGATTTAGACATTTCCGATATCCCGGGGTTGCGCACCGGACAATGGGATAAATCGAATGAATAGTTGGACAAATGTGTCTCTTAAAACCATGCAGTAAGGGATCCAAATGTTTACAAATAGGGCATCATTTGTAAAC
>DATMSL010000514.1:0-2983 GCA_035565435.1 Dyadobacter sp.
CTCAACTTTTAAAACCGAAATTCCTAAACAGTTAAATATGATCAGGTTGACACACATGCTCGTCCCACTGGCATTGGCCATGGTGACCCTCCCCGCGCAGGACTCCCTCGCGCAAAAACCGACTACCACACAACCCACTGAGAAGTTCGATCGGGATTATGCGTTGGAAGCGACCATGCTCGGTTTTTTTGCCAAGGATGGCTCCCGGAACCCTACATTGAAAGCCAACAAAGGAGACCGCGTGCGGATCACTATCACGAATGGGGAGCTTATGACACACGATATCGCGCTCGAAAAGCTGGGTATCAAAAGCAAGGTGATCATTGAAAAAGGCACCAGTACCAGCATTATGTTTAAGGCCGAGCAAAGCGATACCTATTTCTGTTCCGTGCCCGGGCACCGCGCAGCGGGGATGGTGGGAAGTTTTGAGGTGGTGGAAGGGGTTATCTCCAACGAAACGGTAGCGGGCCAGCTTCCTGTCAAAGACGGGCAGCCGCTGAACCTGGGTTTTGAAACGGGCGACCTGAAAAACTGGACGGCAACCGGCGACGCATTTGCGAATGCGCTTTTCAGCTCCGATCCTTCTCCGGTCCATGAAAAGGAAATGAATATAGGCTATGAAGGAAAGTATTTCCTCAGCAGCGGTGGTACGCTCAATTATAAGCAAACCGGTACGTTGACATCCGTGCCATTTCAGGTTACACAGCCATTCGCGGCATTTCGGGTATCGGGAGGCGCATTGCAGGATACCCGCGTGGAAATCGTGACGGCCGCTGATAACAAGGTGATTTACCACATTACCGGTCAGGGCAGGGCGACATTGCAGCCAGCGGTGGTGGATTTGCAACCGTACCTGAACAAGGAGATTTTTATCCGTATCGTCGATAACGAGACCGGCATTTCGCAGATTCCCTATATTCCCAACGACAAATGGGCTCATATCAATTTCGATGATTTTCGCCTTTACCCCAGTCGGCCCGATTTTCCTAATGAGCTGAAACAGAAGGATATCATCATTCTTCCGCCATTGGACCCCGTTTTGAATGCCGGCTTGTCGGGCAAGGAAGCGGCCAAGGCCATGACGCCTCCGACGGGCTTCAAGATCACGCTCGCAGCTGCGGAACCGGATATTATCAGGCCCATCAGCTTCACCGTCGATTACCGCGAAAGGCTTTGGGTGGTAGAGGGGCACACTTACCCCGTACGCGCCCCGGAAGGGCAGGGTAGGGACAAAATCCTGATTTTTGAAGATACCAATGGCGACGGCACGCTTGATAAGCGCAAGGTATTTGCAGAAAACCTGAACCTCATCAGCGGTATCGAAGTGGGAATGGGTGGTGTGTGGCTGGGTTCGGCGCCTAATCTGCTGTTTATCCCCGCTGATTTTAAGAATGACAAACCCGCTGGTCCACCGCAGATATTGCTCGATGGCTGGGGGCTGGAAGATACCCATGAAGTTCTCAACAACCTTCGCTGGGGACCCGACGGCTGGTTGTATGGCACGCACGGCGTATTTACGCATTCCAATGTAGGCAAACCCGGTGCACCGGACTCAGAACGGACCAAAATCAATGCCGGCGTGTGGCGCTATCATCCGACGTCGCACAAATTTGAAGTTTTCGCGGAAGGATCGAGCAATCCTTGGGGTATTGATTTCAATGATTACGGGCATCCGTTCATTACCGTGTGCGTGATTCCGCACATGTATCACGTGATCCAGGGGGCACGCTACCAGCGGCAGGCAGGAAAGCATTTCAATCCTTATACTTACGATGACATCAAGACGATTGCCGATCACGTACATTGGGTAGGTGAGCGCGGGCCGCACGCAGGCAACTTTCGCTCGGCGTCCGCAGGAGGTGGGCACGCCCATGCGGGAGCGATGATTTACCTCGGCAACAGCTGGCCGAAGGAATACCGTAATGATATTTTCATGAACAATATTAACGGTGCGCGCCTGAATATCGATCACCTCACGCGCTCGGGATCTGGCTATGAAGCAACCCACAAGAACGACTTCATGGCGATGAACGATTCCTGGTCGCAGTGGTTGAATTTTAAATATGACGCGAGCGGGTCCGTTTGGGCGATCGACTGGTACGACAAGAACCAGTGCCACAGCCCGAATCCTGACGTACATAACAAAACCATGGGCCGGATATTTAAAATAACTCATGACAACGACAAATGGGTACAGGTGGATTTGTCCAAAGCATCCGATATGGAGCTGGTGAACCATCAGTTGAACCCCAATGAATGGTATGTTCGCCAGGCGCGCACCATTTTGCAGGAGCGGGGCCCTAATAAAAAGGTACATAAGGCATTGAAAGAGATACTTGCGAAGAATCCCGACGAAACCAGGAAGCTCCGGGCATTGTGGACGCTCCACGTGACCAAAGGGCTTACCGAAAAGGAGCTAGCCGATTTGCTTTCCAATGACAGCGAATACATTCGAAGCTGGTCAATACAGCTTCTGACCGAAGGTAAATCGGTCGCGCCGGAAATATTGAAAAAGTTTGCAGAAATGGCGCAAAAAGATAATTCAAAGCTGGTACGGCTGTATTTAACCTCCGGAATGCTCCGCCTTGATCCTTCCCAACGCTGGGATGTGCTGGATGCATTGGTACAAAAGGCCGATGACAAGGATGATCACAACCTGCCGCTCATGGAGTGGTATGCCGCCGAACCTCTGGCGCCGATTGATGCCAAACGGGCATTGCAGCTGGCCGAAAAATCCAGGTTTCCGAAGATGCTGCCTTACATGATCCAGCGCGTGGAAGCGATTGGTACAGAGGAGTCGAGAAAGGTGCTGAGAGATTATCAAAAGGTGGGTAAAGCGGAAAATCTGCGCCACCATGGTGATCATGCAACCGGAACCGCAATGAACCATTGAAAATCAAAAAGGGCTTCAAGTAGAAGCCCTTTTTTAATAACGTTGAGTAGAATAGTGAAGTAATACTACAAATATATACGAAGAAATTTA
>DATMSL010000515.1:0-6661 GCA_035565435.1 Dyadobacter sp.
TAACACTGATCATCGCACCGAACTGAATGCCGATAATGCCGAGGATCAATACAGTATGCGGGGGAGAAAGGATCGTTACATCCAATCCATAGGTATTATGCCACCAGTCATCAAAAGGGGCGGAGGTAAGCATTGATAGTGCGCCCCAAACGCAGAACAAGGAGCCCAGCGAACTGTAAAAAAAGCCCCAGATTTTGACGCTGGCCGCTTTCTCAACGTCACTTCCCCAGAACGTCTTTCTCAAAATCTCGTAGCCTGAAAACAAACCGGCTACCACGGCACCCAGGTAAATGACCAGGTGCGGGGGAGACAACAGTCCGTCACGACCGATGCTCATATGCCAGCAAATATCCCAGATGAGCCCGGTAATCACACAAAAAGATGCGAAAACGGTGGCGAAAATGTAAATGGGAATGCCCGGACTGGCTTGTATGGCCAGTGTCCGGTCGCCGATTATCGGCGGAGGAGCGGCAGTGTCTTGCATATTAGGTAGAGGAAATTGAGTTGTGACTGCAAATTTCGAAAAGGACAACCAGATTCCACGCTACCCCTATGATAGTTGTTTATTTTAATCAGGTAAGATTCGTAAGCGGTTACCAGGCTCAGAAAGGACGCATGGCTTTCACGAAACGCCCTTTGAAATAGGTCGAAAACAAATTGTCTTCGCGCACACCGCGGGAGGTGGAAGCGTGGATGAATATGATCTCGTCACGCCCGCGTACGTCCGTAACAATGCCGGCGTGTGAGACGTAACCTTCCTTCCCTGCCTCGGGTACGAAAAACAGCCAGTCGCCGGGTTTGATTTCCTCCACACTACCTACTTCCTGGCCAAACTCGGACTGCTGCCATGAAATGCGGGGGACTTTCACGCCCATTTCGGAATAGACCTGGCAAATGAGACCGGAGCAGTCGATGCCCTGTTTATCATTGCCGCCGGAGCGATAAGGAGTGCCGGTGTAGGTCCGGGCGATTTGTACCACCTGCGGGACGTTTTCGGTATTGGCGTCACCAGGGCGGGAGTAAGTCGTGGCTGTTCGCGCGGGTTTGCTGTCAGATGGTTTCCTCACTGGAGCTTTCGCTACTGGCTTGCGGGCAGGCAGGCGGCGGGTGACTGACGTGCGGCCGCGGGATGCCGATCCTCTGGACGGGGTGTTTTTTTCGGGCGTTGTCCGGAATACTTCGCAGGAAAGCAATGTGGTGATCAGGAGGATGAAAATCGTGCAGGAAAGGGATTGGGGAAGGTACTTCTTCATGCGTAAGCGAAATATGGCCTGACTACTTGGTCCAAAAATAGTGATTAATGTGTTCTCTTCGTCAGCGGGACGCTGGTTAATGACGTGCACCGACGAGACGTCGGCACCATCGTACTATTTTAACTGCATTAGGTCTGAAAAATTGTAACAAATATTGTGAGGCCCCCGCTTTGTAAGTAGCTTTGTCCCTGACGTTCATTCCTTTTTTAACTAGCATTTGACCCCTGATGAAAATTATTTGTGTAGGCCGGAATTACGCAGAGCATATTGCCGAACTGAACAACCAGACACCCGATTCCCCGGTTATATTTCTGAAACCTGAAACCGCACAGCTTCGCCCAGGCGAGGATTTTTATTATCCCGAATTTTCAAAAGACGTTCATTACGAAGTGGAACTGGTGGTGAAAATCAACCGGGCGGGGAAGAATATCGAAGAAAAATTCGCACACAAGTATTATAGCGAAATCGGCATCGGAGTCGATTTTACGGCCCGTGATGTGCAATCGGAGCTGAAAGCGAAGGGCCTTCCGTGGGAGCTGGCGAAGGCATTCAATGGCTCGGCGCCGGTGTCGGACTTCGTGCCGGTTTCGGACTTTGCGGACGTGCAGGATATTAATTTCAGCCTGGATGTGAATGGCGAGACGCGCCAGAACGGCAACTCGTCGATGATGATCTACCGCATCAATTACCTGATCTCCTTTGTTTCGAAATATTTCATGCTCAAAACGGGCGATCTCATCTTCACGGGCACTCCGAAAGGCGTGGGCCCGGTGCAGATCGGCGACAAGCTGACGGCCTCCATCGAAGGCAAGAAGATGCTCGAACTGTTCGTTAAGTAAACCATACTCGTCATATCACCCGGTTGTTGTACCGACTATTCAAGCACTTTTTCATGCGTCATTATTTTCGGGCATTTGTCCGTTCAGGATTGTTTGTATTGGGGTTAGCAGGTATTGCGGCGGGAGCATTGGCTCAAAAACAATCTTATCCGAAAGGCTATTACCAATTTCCGATTCGCCCGGGTTTGCCCAACTCGCTGGCTGGTGGCTTGGGCGATTTGCGCAGCAATCACTTCCACGCGGGGCTTGATATCCGTACGCAGCAGCGGGAGGGCCTGCCCGTGTACGCCGCTGCGGAAGGTTATGTGTACAAAGTGGCGGTTCAGCGCACGGGTTACGGTAATGTAATTTATCTCCGCCACCCGAACGGGCAGACAACAGTGTACGGCCATTTGCTGAAATTCAGCGATCCGCTGGCATCATGGGTGCGGCAGGAGCAATATAGAAAGCAGACATTTGAAATAGAACTTTTTCCGGAGGCAGGGCAGTTTACGTTCAAAAAAGGGGAGGTAATCGCATTGTCGGGGAATACGGGCGGTTCGGCCGGGCCGCATTTGCATTTCGAGGTGCGCGATTCGAAAGATAATTACCTGAACCCGTTGTATTTTGGGTTTAATGAAATCAAGGATGTTACACCTCCTAAGTTCGTAAACCTGGCGATCCGGCCGATGGATATTAATGGCCGGGTTAACGGGCAGTTTGATCGCAAAGTTTATACACCCGTGAAGCTCAAAGACGGCACGTGGCGATTGTCCGAGCCGGTTTCTGCGACGGGCATCGTCGGCCTGGACCTCGTTGCATTTGACCAGATGACCGGTACCGGTTTCCGCTATGGTTTGCAATGTATTGAAATCAAAATGGACGGGCAGGAAGTGTTTTCCTACAATATTGAAGTATTTCCAAATGCCTCGACCCGCGATTATAACAACCTGATCGACTATGAAACCGAACAGGCGACTGGTCAGCGCTTCCTGAAATGTTACGTTCCGGATGGGAATCAGTTCAATTTATATAAAACCAATGCGATCAATGGCAAGCTGAATATCGCGGATACATTGAGCCACGAAGTGAAAGTGAGGATTTCGGATTCTTACGAAAACTTCTCTGAGCTGATATTCATAGTCAAAGGAGAGCCGCAGAACCCGCCGCTTCCTGTGTTTAATACCGAAGTAAACCCGGAATATGTGCAAACCGAAATCCGGGAGAATACGCTCGTAGTGAAAGCGAAGTACTACCGCAGCCAGGACCCGTTCGGGATATTTTATATTAAAGGAAAAGAAGAGAAGAAAGTCCCTAACCTGTATGCAGGCGAATCTGCGGTTTTTTTGACTGATTTAAGGAAAGAAATGCCGGATTCGGTGAAAATAGGCACTACAACAGTGAAGACCTTCCTGCGCAGTCAGGTGCTGCCGGGGATAGCGTCGTCATTCAAGGACGCGAAATGGTCGGTGGACCTGGATAACACCAGTCTTTTCGATACGCTTTTTTTAATGGGGCAGCGCAATTTCAATGCATTAACCATCAACAACCGGGGAACGGCATTGAACGACTACATTCACGTCACGTTCACGCCCGAAAAAGCGCCCGAAGACAAGTCGCGCACTTATGTGTACCGTTACCTGAACGGCGATTACCGGTTCCTGGGCGGTAAATGGGAAGGCGACCTCATCCGCTTCGACACCCGCGAGCTGGGTACGTTTGTGATCCAGGAGGATACCGTTCCGCCAAGGGCGCGTCTGGTCGAGCATAGCAGGCACCGCATACGCGGCTACGTGGGTGATGGCATGTCGGGAATCGCGAATGCCAAGGCGTTGGTGAATGGTGAGTGGGTTTTGATGAATTACGATTTTAAAAAGGGATATATCTGGTCGGAAAAACGGGATGATAGCCAGCCATTTGAAGGAGAACTCGTGTTGGAAGTGACGGATAGGGCCGGAAATAGTACTATCTTGCGAACAGAATTGGTAGACCTGGTTGTTAAACCTAAGAAAACCAGAAAACGTAGAAGATAGATTATGGGACTACAAGTCGGTGACCCCGCACCCGCATTTTCAGTAAAAGATCAGGATGGAAACCAAGTAAAGCTGTCGGATTTGAAGGGGGAGAAAGTTGTTTTGTACTTTTATCCCAAAGACAACACACCTACCTGCACCAATCAGGCCTGCAATATCCGCGATAACTATGGAGCGCTCCTGAAAAAAGGTTATAAGGTATTCGGGGTGAGCCCCGACAGCGAAAAATCGCATCAGCGGTTTATCAAAAAACATAACCTCCCATTTTCCCTGCTGGCCGATACGGAGCATCAAATGGTAGAAGCTTACGGCGTTTGGGGAGAAAAAACGATGTTCGGGCGCACTTATATGGGTGTACTCCGCACAACTTTCGTCATCAACAAAAAAGGGATCATTGAAGAGATTATTTCCAAAGTGGAATCGTCGAAACACACTGATCAAATTCTTGGAAAAACTGAATAATAATCAGTCATTTTACCATTCCGAATAGCAGGACATTTACGCCGCCTAAATCGTCCCGCTTCGGGTAACCCGATTAAGGACAGTCCAATAGAAAATAAATGAAAATGGAAATTGAACAATTAGAAAAAGTAGCATCCCAGGTTCGCAGGGACATCGTACGAATGGTACATGGTTGTCAGTCGGGACACCCTGGCGGGTCGCTGGGTTGCACCGAATTGTTGGTAGCATTGTACTTTGAGCGCATGAAGCTTAAAGAAAACGATGGTAAGGTTGTATTCGACATGGATGGTAAGGACGAAGACCTTTTCTTCCTTTCGAACGGCCACATTTCCCCGGTATGGTACAGCGTGTTGGCACGCAGAGGGTATTTTCCCGTATCGGAGCTGGCTACTTTCCGTAAGCTGGATTCACGTCTGCAGGGACACCCTACCACGCACGAACACCTCGAAGGTATCCGTATCGCGTCGGGCTCACTGGGGCAGGGATTGTCGGTAGCACTGGGCGCGGCAACGGCTAAGAAATTGAACAACGACAAAGGAATCGTATATGTATTGATGGGCGACGGCGAGCAGCAGGAAGGCCAGGTTTGGGAAGCCGCTACTTTCGCGCCGCACCACCAGGTGGATAACCTGATCGCATTCATTGACCTGAACGGCCAGCAAATCGATGGCCCGACTGTCAAGGTAATGAATAATCGCGACCTGGGTGCCAAATATGAAGCATTCGGATGGGAAGTAATCTCTATCGAAGAAGGAAACGACATGGCCGCAGTAACGAAAGGCCTGTACGAAGCCAAAGGCCGTTTGGGACATGGCAGACCGATTATGGTTTTGCTCCACACCGGCATGGGCTATGGCGTCGACTTCATGATGGGCAGCCACAAATGGCACGGTGTTGCGCCTAACGACGAGCAATTGGCGGCGGCACTGGCTCAACTTGACGAAACTTTGGGCGATTATTAATATCCGGACCGGCGTGGGAATGCACGCGGTTTCATAAACAGATCATATTCAAAATGAAAAAATACACCTTCACTGAGAAGAAAGATACGCGTTCGGGCTTCGGTGCCGGAATGCACGTGCTGGGGCAGCAAAATCCCAACGTCGTAGCGCTTTGCGCCGACCTCGTTGGTTCTTTGAAACTCGAACCGTTCATCAAGGAAAACCCTGAACGTTTTATTCAATGCGGTATTTCCGAGGCTAACATGATCGGTGTTTCCGCCGGTTTGACCATCGGAGGCAAAATTCCTTTCGCTACTACTTTCGCCAATTTCGCGACTGGCCGTGTGTATGACCAGATCCGCCAGAGCGTAGCATATTCTAACAAAAATGTAAAAATCTGTGCTTCACACGCAGGTTTGACTTTGGGAGAAGACGGTGCTACCCACCAGATCCTCGAAGACATCGGTATGATGAAAATGCTTCCCGGCATGACCGTTATCAACCCTTGCGATTACAACCAAACGAAAGCGGCTACCATCGCTATTGCGGATCACGACGGCCCTGTTTACCTGCGTTTCGGTCGTCCGGTAATCCCTGTTTTTACTGATGCTGACCAGAAATTCGAAATCGGTAAAGCATGGATGGTAAACGAAGGTACCGACGTGAGTATCATCGCTACCGGCCACATGGTATGGGAGGCGATCCAGGCTGGCGAAATCCTCGAAGCGGAGGGTATCAATGCGGAGATCATCAATATCCACACCATTAAGCCGTTGGACGAAGAAGCGATCCTGAAATCGGTTGAAAAAACAGGTTGCGTGGTAACAGCTGAGGAGCACAACCGCATTGGCGGTTTGGGCGATAGCGTGGCGCAGGTTTTGGTTAAAAACAAACTGGTTCCGCAGGAATACGTAGCTGTAAATGACAGCTTCGGCGAAAGCGGTACGCCAGCGCAGTTGCTCCAAAAATACGGCCTCGATGCGAAACACATCGTTGAAGCCGCCAAACGCGCCATCGCAAGAAAATAATAGAAAATAATCCAATCTCAATTCCCATTCCCCGTTCCCCGTCGACTCAAGTCGACCGAATCGGATTAAAAAGGCATCTTGCATATTTTTGCCGGGACGACATCTCACAAGAATGCATCGCCTTGC
>DATMSL010000516.1:0-9684 GCA_035565435.1 Dyadobacter sp.
AACGCGGTACTATCTTTCAAATTAAAAATTTTCAATTAAACTTTGCAATACAAAGTACTTTTTGAATATTTGAAAAAATTTCCAACCGCTATGGCTCTTCTAAACCGTCTGGCTGCTTTTTATGTAGAAGCAAAAGGGAACAAATGGTTCCGTTACTTTGCCATCTTTTGCCGCATTGGTGTGGCCATGGCGTTTATCCCGTCGGGCATGGTGAAGGTGATGGGAGAAAGGTTTACGGCGCTGCCTTCCAATCATCCGCTCGGCCATTACTTCGATGCGTTGCATTTGACCGGCTACTATTATACATTCATCGGCACAGGGCAGTTAATCACGGCAGCCCTGCTGCTCATTCCCCGTACGGCGGTGCTGGGCGCGCTAATGGCCTTCCCTATTATGTTCAATATCTTCGTACTGGTGTATGCCACCCGTTTCGAAGGCACACGCATTGTCACGCTGATCTTACTCGCAAACAGCTACCTGCTTTGCTGGTATTTCGACAGGATACGGTACATTTTGCCATTCAAAACAGCCGATCTGGGCTTGCCGGCCTACAAGACAGGCAGCAATAAATTCCCACTCGCATTCTTCGGCCTGGTGGTCGCTATCGTTGCGTCGGTCATTGTCGGCAATGCTTACCTGTACGACATCCGCCCCGGCAACTCCGCCGAGGAATGCGCAAATGGATGCCCGGGCAACGACGACCCCCAGGCCTGCCAGCAATTTTGCGACTGCATTTACAACCAGGGTAAGCCGCTGGATATTTGTTTGAAGGAATATGAAAATGCGGCCGGGAAAGGAAAATAAAAACCGCCCCGGTAAAGCTGGTTTGCCGGGGCGATAAATATGTGCTGCACTAGATGGTGTATTTTACTTTCAGTAATCGTTGTTCCTCCGCGCCGATGCCCAGTTCTTTCTGCATAAATGCCTCCACGCTGCCGTATTCGGATTTAAGCGATTCGAAGAAAATATCCAGCAGCTCGGGCCTGAGTTCCATTTTCTTGTTGAGTTGCTCCACACTCATACCGCTCTGTTCGGCAAGGGGTTTCATCATTTTTCCCATCATCGGTCGCAGGTAAATATTGGATGCCGTAAAATCTTCATTGATCGTCTGCCTCGGAACGCCAAGCGTATAGAGGAACAGCGCCGTTGCCATGCCGGTGCGGTCCCGGCCGCCGGTACAGTGGTAAAGCATTGCGGTAGTATCATTCATGACCAACAATTTCTGAAAAAGCGGCCGGTACCGTTCCCCGAAGTATTTAATACCCCCTTTTCCGTAAAACTCTTCCAAAAAGCCATCCCCTTTGAACATCTGGCTCATGCGCTCCTTCGACATCATGCCGTCGTCGCTCCCGGCCGGACTCAATACGTAATCGGTTTGAGGCAGCAGACGATCGGGCGCTTGGGCGGATTCCTGCTTGCCACGGAAATCGATCACGGTATAAATCTGCTTTGCCCGGAGCGTGTCGAGGTCCGACGGCGTCAGTCCCTGAATAGAAGCGCTGCGGAATACCCTGTTCCATTTTACCTGCCGCCCATCGTTGGTTTTGTAGCCGCCTACATCCCGGAAGTTAACTGCCCCTCGTACGTGCACGAGCCGGCATGTGCTGTCGGCGAGCTGGCCGAATGAAATCACAGGTATGAGAAATGCCAGACAGAAAATCAGTTTTTTCATGAGTTGGTGTTATTAAATGGTTTTGGTTACTTGATAATATCCCAGCGAAGTCCGGCTTGCCCCTTGCGGCCGTACCATTCGGTGGAAGTAGTCCGGCGGCGGTCGCCCATGTACATTTTAATAGGTGAGTCGCTCAGGTTGTTAAGCTCCACGAATGCCCGCAAACGCTTGTTGATCGTGTAGGTGGCCGAAGCGTCGACAGTGAAATTGGCGTCGGTCCAGATATAATAGTCGGGGCCTAGCTGCTGGTTGATCGTTTCGACGGACGCCCCGCGGTAATTTCCGGCCAGCCGTATCATCACATTGTTCCTTTCGTAGAACAGGATGACATTGAACAGGTTTTTCGACTGGTTAGGCAGCTGTGTTCGGTCCGTGCTGACATTCCCTTCCACACCCCGCGGCACTTTTACGCGGCTGTCGATGAAAGTGTAATTGACCTCCACCCCGAATCCCGACCAGAAACCGGGCAGGAAATCCAACCGTCTGTTAATGCCCGCTTCAAAACCCAGCAATGATGCATTTTGAAGGTTTTTGGCTTGTGTCACCAGATAGTCGTTGCCGCCGATCTTCTGCATATCCATATTGGTAAACACGACATCCTCGATCCGTTTATGGAAAACCCCGCCGGAAAGGAGCCCGATGTTCCGGAAGTAATGCTCGCCCATCAGATCGAAATTATTCGAAAATGTAGGCTTCAAATCGGGGTTGCCCTGGCTGACGGTCATCGGCGTTTTGGTATTGTCGATGGAAGTGCCCGGCGTCATATCGCCGAAGTTGGGGCGGATGAAGGTTCTGGTGTATGCCGCACGAACGTTGGTTCGGGCATTTACGGCATATTTGAAATGCAGCATAGGCAGCAGCGCATTGTAACGGTTCACCACGTTTGTGGGTGTGATGACGGTCGTGGCCGGTGTACCCGCGATGGTCGCGGCCGAGCCTTCCAGGTTCATATAGGTGTATTCGTTACGCACGCCTCCCACAACACGCAGCCGGTCATTGATCTGGTATTCGGCCATCACATAGGCCGCAGCCACCTGTTCGGAGCCTTCGTAGAGTGCCGTTGGATTAGTCTTAGGCGTCACTTCGACAAACCCGTTTTTCGAGAGGGATTCGGTACGATAAAGGTTAAACAACTGGTCTTTCGTGAGCGGGTCCATCAGATACTGGTTGTGACTGCCGGGCATTTGGCCGAAAAACTCGGTCCCACGTGCAGGTCTGGCCGTTTGCAGACTTGCCAGGCTCAGCATCGCCGGGGCATTGGGCACGCCGAGCGCCGCTCCGGGCATGAACACAATGCTCGAACCGTAGGTACTTTCCCGGTATTTGTGGCGGTACTTGACTCCGAATTTGAGTTTTAAATTTTTCGAAACTTCCGTTTGCATATTCAGCTGCGCATTCCGATCGTGCTCGCTGTTGTCGAGCTGGGCAATGACGAGCTGTTGAAGCAGCAACTTTTGCGGATCCATAGTTTCCGCAGCATTCGCGAGCCCGGCGTCGAAATGCATGGGATCGCTTCCTGTGCCGTCGGGAGAATCGAAGCCCCAGTAGCGCTTCCCGTCCGATGAAAGATTCTTAAAACCGCCGGTGATTTTCTGCCGGAAAGTAGCGATCGGCAAGCCTTTCGTCCCGTAGGTCGGCGGGGTTTCGAGAAAGTATTTCGAAGTGTAATCACTTACGGACCAATCCAGTTTGAGCCTCGACGATAGCTGGTGGTCCCCGCCTATTTCCCCACCCTGAATGGCCGTCTGGTAATGCGAATAGCGGTAGTTGTACTGGTATCGGCTATTAGTATAGTCAATATAAGACTCCGATACCGGCCGGATATCATTGAATTTATTCAACATACCCCTGAAAAACAGCTTATTGAAACCATTCAGCTTATATTCCATGCCCAAGCTCAAACCCATGGTCTGGCGCTTACCCACGTACCGTTTGAACATCACCGAATTGATGGACTTCTTCTGTACCGGGTCGGGCAGGCTGGTATTATAGCTTACATCGAAGGCGTCGGCGCCCCACTGCCGGTCCCAGATCGCGCCGGCCACCACCACACCCAGTTTGTCTTTGAAAAACCGGTCGCCGTAGATCAACGATGCATTGTAAGTCCCGTTTTTTGAAAATGAATTGTAACCTCCGGCCAGACTTGCATTAAGCTGGCGGTAAGCCGGGGCCGTTCTCGTAATAAAATTGATAGAGCCCCCGATGGCATCTCCTTCCATATCGGGCGTGATGGCCTTCGCGACCTGCACGTACTGGATCATTTCCGAAGGGACGGCATCGAGTACCGACGAGCGGTTCCCGAGTACATTGGAGCTCGGCAGCCGGCTTCCGTTAAAAAGTGTAGATGTCCATGCGAAAGGCGTACCGCGAACCGTAGCCTGATCGGCCTCGCCGTGGTACCTCGCCACCGCCACGCCCTGCATGCGCTGTACGGCTTCGGCAATGTTGCGGTCGGGCAGCTTCCCGATCGCGTCGGAGGCCATCACGTCGATGATCGCATTGGCATTCCTCTTTATGCTCATCGCCTTGATCTGCGACGGTGCCATACTGCCCGTCACCAGCACTTCACTGAGCGTATTTTGGTCGTCAGGACGCAGTTCGATATTTCCAAGGTCGGTGATGCCCTTGGCTATTGTAATATCAATTTCCTTTCTGCCGTAGCCCACATACGAAATGACGAGCCGCGAACTTCCCTCCCGGGCCGCATTCAGGGTAAACGAGCCGTCGATTTCCGTGGAAGCAAACAACTGGTGGGACGGCATCTGGATCGTCGCGCCGGGAAGGCTGCCGTCCTTGCTGATCACCACGCCTTTGATCGTCTGCGCCTGCGCGCCGTATGAGAGCGCTACCAGCAACGCCAGTAACCGCAGGCATTTGAAATGTTTTCCGGTGAGGAGGCCGTTTTTTGTAAAAGTGTACATCGTTGTCCGAAATTGTTTTCGGCAAAGGTGTAGGAGCATCCTCCCCGCTTCAACCCACGCCAACAACTGCTACTGAGAAACGTCCCACTCGTTGGGCTGATACTACCATCCCTCTGAATTACAACAACTTGAATAACTATTAACAAATCATTAAGAAACAAAAAGGAACAGCTCCGAAGCGCGCAGCACAAGGTTCCTTAACATCCAGGTAACATTCAGCGCGTAAATTTGCCGATGAGCAACTATCTCATACATGCATCACATCATCGCAATCGGCATCTTTCAGGCGATCGTCGCCGCGGGTATGCTATGGAAAGGCAAAGTGCGGACGAATGCCGACACGCTGCTGATCATGTTTATCGCATGTATCGCCTGCCATCTTTCGATCAAGTTTGTGATTTACAACTTTGTGAGCGACGAGCAGGTGAGGCAGCAGATGAACACATTTATCGGTTTCTGCTACGGGCCGCTTGTGTACCTGTACGCACGAAAAGTAAGTGACGACACCTTCATGCCCGCCACGCGCTGGTACGTATTTCTGCCCTTCATTGCGGGCGCAATTGCCTATTTTACCATCGCCGGCGTCATCCTGTTTTCAGGGACATCAGGGTACAAGCTGCTTAAATGGTATAACCTCGGAAGTTATGCCTGCATATTGCTCTCCGATATCTGCTATGCCACTATCGCTCTCCGGCTTTGTAATGGCGTTGATGCAAGCAAAACCGTGGAAAAGCGCATTGTCTCGATTATTGCCTGGTGTTTTCTCGGAATGGTGCTGGTTTCGGCCCCGGTGTATTTCGCTAATACGTTCTTCCACGCCGACCTGATGATCCCCATTCGCATCATGACGTATACGGCGTTGAGCGGGATTTGCGTCCTGATCGTGTATTACAAATATGTAGCAGGTACAGCACCAACCGCTGCGGTCATTGCCAGCGATAATAACGTGGGTATGATCGCACCACCGCAACTACTGCAAAGCGAAACAACGGAAACTGCATTGTCCAAAAAGGCAGTGCTGCCTGAGGACAAACAGAAGGAAATCTGGACCTCACTGGAAGAGCAGATGCACCGGCACCACTTCTTTACGGATTGCGACCTGAATCTCGACAAGCTGGCCAGCCTGACGGGCATTAACAAATACCACCTTTCGGAAACGCTCAATGGTTTTGCAGGAAAGTCTTTCTACCAATACATCAACGAATACCGTGTCGCCTACGCCCTGAAACAGATCGAATCGCTGTCATCGGCCCGGCCGGAGGAGGTCAACTTCCTGTCGCTCGCTTACAAATCAGGGTTTAAGGCCAAATCTTCCTTCAACCGCTACTTCAAGGAAATCACCGGTTTTACGCCTTCCGAACATCTTAAAATGCTTCGCCGGCCCAAAGTGGCGGTTTAAGACTACGCTGAAAAATACGTGAATGAAATTTGTTTTTATATTGAATTAAATTATATATTTGATCAGTAAGGTTAACCGCTATTTTCAATCACTAACCAACCTGATCAATGGCAGCGATAGAAGTATCCGGCAACGCCCACGGCACGGGCGCCGCCAGAATGAGAACCCGAATATCCACGCGTGTCGACATGACCCCCATGGTAGACCTCGGCTTTTTACTAATCACTTTCTTCATGCTCGCGACCACCATGAGCAAACCGACGTCGATGTCGGCGTTCTTTCCCAACAAAGGAACCAGCGACGGCCTCCCGATCCGGGGATCCGGTGCCCTGACTATCTTCCTGGGCAGCCATGATCAGGTCTATTACCTGGACGGCATCGCTCCGGACGATGAAAAGGCTTCTGCTTCGCTCAAAACCACTGACGCGGGAGCTGGATTGCGGAACGTCATATTCGCGGCGCACAGACGGGTAAGCGCCCTCGAAGGCAAGCGCATCGACGACCACAATGCCCTCGTGATAGTGATCAAGCCTACCGCAGTGTCAACCTACAAAAATATGGTGGATGTGATGGACGAAATGGCTATTACGAAGTCGCGGCGCTACGCTTTAGTGGATTACCTGACGGACGCGGAAAAGAAACTGCTCGGCGACAGGATCGCGGAAAAGAAATAGCACGTTTACACGCTCCCGTAACCGAAGCCGATCGCCCTCCTATTGAGCAACTTGCTACTTTCGCTCAATTACTGCATACCATTGCAGGATCGCGAAAGCAGCTATGAGCAACGGAGCGGCGATCAGATTCACTACGTTCCATCCCCAATGGTCGAGCGCCGCGCCAGCCGTGAAGGATGACAATGTAGCGACGGCATACACCATGAAGTCGTGAAAGGCTTGGCTTCTAGCCCTGTCGCCCGTTGCGTAAGATTTTGTAAGCAATGCGGTGCCGCCAATGAACATGAAGTTCCAGCCAACGCCCAGGAAAATCAGCCCGGTGGTGAAATGGAACAGTTCCGTGCCCGATAGCGCCAGCGACAAATGCAGGAGGAATATCAGGATTCCGCAGCAAATGACCCGGACCGCGCCGAAACGTTGAATGAGGTCACCCGTAAAAAACGAAGGCACAAACATACCCAGCACATGCCACTGAATGACGACTGAGGAATCATCTGCATCGTAACCGCAGAGCTTCATCGTGATCGGCGTGGCTGTCATGACCATCACCATCGCGGCTGATCCGATAGCCGAAGAAGTAATGGCGGCAATGAATGCGGGCCTTTTCAGAATCTCCGAAAGCGGACGCGCACTGCGAGCGGGGTCCGGAATGGCAGCCTGGTAGGTGTCGTGCCGGATGCGCGAAACCGCTGCTACGGCCAGAAGCGACAAACCCATGATCGACAAATAGGAATACAGGAAAGGGATCTCACCGATGTCTTTGGTAAGCCGCGCAATGGACGGCCCGGCCACGGCGGCAAAAACGCCCCCGGAGACGACCCACGAAATGGCCTTGCTCCTGTCGGCCTCCGGCACCGACTCTGCGGCCGCGAACCGGTAATACTGCGAAAAGCCCTGGTACGCCCCCACAAACATGTTACCGACCACGAAAAGCCAGAAATTGACGAGATAGATTCCGAGCGACGTCAATGCGCCGGCCAGAAACCCCAGCCCGATCCCGATCAAAAAGCCCTTTTTTCGCCCGTGTTTCTTCATCAGCATGGAAGCGGGGATCAGCGCCGACGCCGTGCCGATGCTGACTACCGCAACGGGCAACGTGGCCAGGGCTTTATCGGCCGCCAGATTGTACCCGACAAGCCCCGATAATGCCGCGACCAATATTCCTGCCGTCTGAAAAAAGGCCTGGCCGGCCACCAGCGGGAAGACATTTGCCAGAAAACGGCCTTTCGGATCAGTCATGTCGGAATTTTATCGTTTAGTCGGTCGAAAGCTCTGCAATATGATCGTAATGCCGGAAACGTCCGCACCATTCAGTAGGTTATTTCGCCTCACCTCCGCCGTTTTGCTATTTTTAGTCCGACAAGGAAAACAATCCGATATGCATATACCTTCCCTGGACGAAGTACAGGCCATCGCGGCGATCTCCGATCCTACGATCCGCAATTTGCGCATTACCCAATGCTATTGCGAACTTTCCACGGCATTTATCAACCGCACAGGCCCGGTTGCCAACTGGTGCACGTTTGCTACCTGGGCTTCGAAGCAGGCCGGCCAGAGTATCCGGCGGGAAGACCTGTTCCGAAGTGTAGAAGCACGGCTGAACCTTGCTCAGTTGGAGGAGTTGAAATTGCTTTGGCGTGTAGCTGATGAACTGGGGATCCATAACGGCTTGCAAGAAAAATTGCACGGCATTATCCGCAATACCTGGCTGACGGGCATTATCAGCGGCATCAGCGAAGCAGTAGGCCGGGGCAATCGCAAGGTTTTTGAAGAAATCGGCTGGGAATTTGCCCGGTTCTTCGCTTCAGGTTTCGGCAACGACGAGTTTGACCAGGAGCGCCTGGACGCGTTTTGCGCTGCATTGCGGCCGGGTACCCCTCCCGACGGCCAGCAATATCTTAAACAGGCCTTTACGCATTATTATGAGGCGTTTTCTGAACAGGACGCCCAACTGCGGACGGAATTGCAGTTACTGGCCAATCTTGAAATCGGGTTTCACGAACAAACACGGCTCCAACCAGAAATCACGGCGTCGCTGAATGCGGCGTTTGCCACTGACAAGGAGGTGGTCCGTAAGAAAATAACCGACGCTTTTTTCCCGCCCGACAGCTGGCTGGCGCGTGCGCGCCTCACTTACCTGAAAATCACAGGCAGGAAATCGCGGCTGGACGCGGCAATCGATCAGTTGATGAACCGCTTGCAGGGCATCGTCCGTGAACAGCTCACGACCCATCTTATGACGTTGACAATCCCGCCCGATCTTCGGCTGTCACTGGGTAAGGATTTGAACAAGCCCTACCCGGCCGCATTACTGCACTTGTCGTGCGGGGGCCTGACTGCATTGCTTTCAAAAATAGATCCCACGCCTGACAGCCTGGCCCAAAGCGGCGCCATCGACTGGGCCGATTTTCCCGAGCGCATGCATTTCATCGCAGAACTTTTCCGCTGCTACCACATCGATCCGGTGCTCTATTCCGATGCCTTTACACCTCAGCAGGTTACATCCATGAAAGAGGGCAAACTACCTGCCGGGAGGCTTTAAAAAAACATATTAACCACAATGTGCAGAAGCAGTTATATAGAAAATCATTTCGCTATTTCAGGGTATTACAAAAAAATAAAAGCACGAAATTTACGGAGTTATTTCTTAATAGGTATCAGAATTCCCAGGTGTATCGAAATGCCTTTATTATACAAATCTGAACCGGCTGTCATTCCTCTTAATCCGAAATGATATCGGGCTTCCGTAAATATCCGGCCAAATTGCAATGGATAAGCTACCCCAGCACCACCTGCCAACCCAAAATCAAATGTACGATAACCGTTGGGTTGCCTCATATCATATTCGGTATAAGTATCCTCTATTAATACCCCATCCTTGTAAGTACGGGCAGTTGATTTTATTTTCTGTTGCCCCAAGCCGAATCGAAATTCGGGTCCCAGCGAAACAATACCTTCAAATTTGCCAAACTGCGGTTTATATTGAAATAACAAAGGCACTTCCACATAGCCCAGTAA
>DATMSL010000517.1:0-3533 GCA_035565435.1 Dyadobacter sp.
GGCGGAATGTTTTTGAGTCGTTTACCTAAATTTTCCATTTGTTTGCTGGCATTGGTCGGATTTGCCAGATTTTCAGCATTTTGTCAATCCGACGAGCCCAAGGTAACACGCTATAACGGCAAGGTAAGTCAGCAGTTTGTCATGAACCGGGACTCACCCATTATCGACCATGCCACCGGCAAGCGGATCAGTTACGAGACTTACGATAATATGCTCAAACGTAGTCCGGGACAATACAAAACCCAGCCGGTATTTGATAAATACGGAAAGGCATCATCCTTTGAAATCATCAAAAAGAGCCAGCTGTACGTCCAGCAAGATGGCTCGGTGATGAATAACCCCGACTTGATGCCGGAAGTAGGCGAGCCGATAGCGCCCTTCGTGATGCGTGGGTTGGATGGAAGAGAGTATGATTCGCAAAAACTGCGGGGGAAGTACATTCTGCTCGGCTTCTGGGTACGCTACGAAAAGCCGCTCTACACGCTCGCCAGCACGAAAGTGATTTCCAGCTTTGTGGATGAGAATAAAAGGAAGGGTATTGAGATAATTTCGCTTGGTACGACCCTCAATACCGAGGAGGAATGCCTGGAAGCGATCCCGAAACGGAACTGTGGTTTCATTCCCGTTCCGGAATCGTATGGTTTCAATCACCGCTATAAGATCAGCGAGACACCCTATTTCATATTGGTAGATCGTAAAGGGATCGTCAGGGCCATGGCGCCGCACACCGAATTTTCGAAAATCAGCGAGCTTGTCCTGCGCTGATCAGCCCAAAGCGCCGCTGATGCGGTTGTAAAGATGCTCGGGATGCCAGACTCGCTTTGGCCCGAGGATCATCCGGCGGGAGGTCTTCCGCAGGTGGAAATCATGTTCTTGCAGGAATTTCAACCCTGCTGTATTACCCATCGGCAGGATCGCAAACGGCCTGGACGCAGCGCGCAATTGCATAAGGGCAAAACCGGCGGCGTCGTTCGTAGCCACGATCGGTCCGTCGCTCCAAGAGGGGAGATAGACGCCCTGTAATGCTTCGTTGGAATCCACATATATAAAGGAGTCGGCCAAAAACTCGGCCATGATGCCACGCCGGTCTTCACCGGACACCATCCGGTCGATCATATAAGCCGCCTCACGAAAATCTTCGGTAAACGGGCGGATCTGCAGAGAGGATTGCCATTCGGGCGCATCGTCCTCCCGTCGCAAATGCGCATATTGGCATTCGACTTCAAAACCCTGTTTCAAATACACCGGATAGCCAAATTCGGTGGCATCCAGGTTAATGGTAGGGTAGCGGCTCCGGTCGACGTTTTCGATCAAATGACGGGTAATAGCGCTTCCGAGGCCCTTATTCCGGTAGTTTGCGTGTGTGATGATACACGCGAGCCAGGCCGTGTCGCCGTGAAAAATGGAGGTACCCACCGCAACGGGCCGGCCGTCTTCGACGATCTTGATGGGCTTGCAATATTCCGATTTTAAAAAAAAATCAAACCGGGGACGGATATCGCCCCAGCCCTCAGGTTCGAGGGCGGGGAGAAATGCAATGTCGTCTGCTGTAAATTCCTGGCAAATCATGGCATGGATGATGGTTAATCCTGCTAAAATGTCAAAAATCTGCTTCCAACTGCCTGAAATGCGTGATTTTTCTTTGCCAGGTGAGCCATGAATAGTAGAACAACAGCAAAAATGTGATGATTAATGCGCTCAAAATGATGTATTTGCGCTGTGTGAAAGCCGTTTGATAAGTCAGGAAGAACAGCAGAGCGGTCGCATACACAACCGACGACACCAGCGAAAGCACAGCCAGTCTTTTTAATGAACGCGTCTGCTTTGCCAGCGCCTGCCCGATGTTCCCGCTTACCAGCGGATTCTGGATATGAAAATAGCTTAATGCATTGTTTGTGATGTAAATAATAACGCTGATAACCAAAAAGATATTGACTATCAAAGGTTTTTGAGCTCCATCGAAACCGTCGTAAAAGAGAAACAGGAAGGCGGTAAGGGCTATTATTTCCGTCATAAACTTGATCCGCAATTTGCGAAGGGTGGGGTGGTTACGGACCCGCGTCATCATCGCCAATTCCTTTTCGGAAAGCGATTCCTGGCCGGCGCTTTGCCAGTCTGATTTCAGATCATCGATATTCATCATTTTTTTGAGATTGAAAGTATTTTGAGTTTTTCTTTGATGCGGTTGAGCTTCACGCCCACATAGTTTTCGGAAATGCCTGTTACCGAGGCGATTTCAGCGTACGAGTAATCTTCGAGGTAGAGCGAAATGAGCGCCCGTTCCGATTCACTCAGCGTTCGCAATGCGCGGAAAAGCCATTCTTCCCGCTCTGAAATGGCTTCGGCCGTGTCAGCAAGGTCGGGAGGATGTTCGGATAGGGAAATGGGCGGGCGCTGCTTTCGGTACGACGCCATGGCGGTATTCAGCGCGATGCGGTAAATCCAGGTGGTAATCTTCGATTCATTCCGGAATCCCGGGAAAGCGTGCCAAAGCTGGTACACGATTTCCTGGAAAAGGTCCTGCTGGTCCTCCGGCGTGTTGCGATACATCCGGCTTACCTTAAAAATGATCCGCTGATGTACCCCGATCGTTTCAAGAAAAATTTTCTCCATAAAAAATCAAATCTTTCCCAATAGGTTGCTGAGATTGGGAAAAACTTATCAAAAGTGAGTTTATTTACCAAAGTTTTTTCAAATGACCCGGATATGAATATCATTACAACAGACCAGCTCAAAACCATTCTGGAAAATGAAGACCCCATTGTGATCGATGCACGGGGAGGGACGGATGCTCTGGAACGGTACAACCAGGCGCACCTCGAAAATGCGCAGTTTGTAGACCTCGAAACCGACTTGTCGGAGAAAACGGGCGACCCGTCGAACGGTGGGCGGCACCCGCTGCCTGAGCCCAATGACTTCGGGCGTTTTTTGGGGATTTTGGGTATTAGCCCTTCTTCGACGGTCGTTGTATATGACGATAAAAAAGGTGCCAATGCGGCTGCACGCTTCTGGTGGATGCTTAAAGCGGCAGGGCACGAAAAGGTATTTGTAGTGAGCGGCGGATTGGACGCGATGACGGAAGCGGGCATCGATTTAACGCAAAAAGTGGCTTCATTGCATGCTTTGGAGGAATATCCGATTAAAGGGTGGCAAATGCCGCTGGTGGATGCAGACGACGTGGCACTTGCCGCGGCCGATCCGGAGTCGATGGTAATCGATGTGCGTGAACATTACCGTTATGTGGGCGAAAGTGAACCGATCGACTTGGTGGCCGGTCATATCCCGGGGGCTGTGAATATACCTTATACTTCCAATCTGGATGGAAAAGGCGAATTTATGTCGCCCGCGGACCTCGCTGCGAAGTATAAGGAGGCATTTGCTGACAAGGATCCCCGCAAGGTAATCGTGCATTGCGGCTCGGGCGTGACCGCGTGCCACACGCTGCTGGCGCTCGCGGAGGCGGGCTTGCACGGCGCGAGCCTGTACGTGGGCTCATGGAGCGAGTGGTCACGGACGGAAAGGCCGATAGCCAC
>DATMSL010000518.1:0-3219 GCA_035565435.1 Dyadobacter sp.
ATATTGCAGGTAAACAGAACCTGACGCACTCCATGAAAAGAAGAAACTTCCTGCGGCTTGGCTCCGCGGCCGGATTATTTGCCATAGTACCCGCATTCTCCCGACCGGCGCGTACAGCCGCCCCCGATGAATATGCTGAAATGACCGTCGCCGAAATGCAGAGACGGATGCAATCCGGCAAATTGACTTCGCTGACCCTGACACGCCATTACCTCGCTGAGATAGCCCTTGTAGATAAAGCAGGCCCCAAACTCACAGCGGTTATCGAAGTAAACCCCGACGCGCCCCGGATTGCAGCGGCCCTGGACAAGGAACGTAAATCGGGAAAAATCCGCGGGCCATTGCATGGTATTCCGGTCCTTCTGAAGGACAACATCGACACCGCCGATCGGATGAAAACCACTGCAGGCTCACTGGCATTGCTAGACAACGTAGCTTCGAAGGACGCATTTCTTGTCTCCCGGCTCCGGGAAGCCGGCGCGGTGATCCTCGGCAAAACCAATCTGAGCGAATGGGCTAACTTCCGGTCGACGCGGTCATCCAGCGGTTGGAGCAGCCGCGGAGGACAGACGCGGAATCCGTATGTACTAGACCGTTCTCCCTGCGGATCGAGCTCTGGCTCGGCCGTAGCGGTAGCAGCCAACCTTTGCGCGGTGGCTGTCGGTACCGAAACCAATGGCTCAATCGCGTGCCCGGCGTCCATGAACGGTGTGGTGGGCATCAAACCGACTGTTGGCCTGGTAAGTAGAAGCGGCGTGATCCCTATCTCCCAAACGCAGGACACTGCCGGCCCGTTCGGACGCACTGTTGCCGATGCCGCTGCATTGCTCGGTGCCATGACAGGCCAGGACCCTACGGATATCACGCAGCACAAACCCCAGCAACCGCTGCCCACCGATTACAGCGCTTACCTGGATCCCAATGGACTGCAAGGAAAGCGTATCGGTATAGAGAAATCAATGCTGAAAATGCACGAGGGGATCGATGAGCTGCTTAGCAAGGCATTAGAACAGCTCAAAGCGGCCGGTGCCGAAATCGTGGAAGTGGAATATATGAAGTTGCAGAAGCTGCCGGGCGCGGAATCGCTGGTGCTGCAATATGAATTTAAGGACGGCGTCAACCGATATTTGTCCGCATCGAACGCGAAAATCAAGTCACTCGAAGGCCTTATCGAATTCAATCAGGCCAATAAGGCGCAGACTATGCCCTATTTCGGCCAGGAGCTTTTTGAATTATCGCAAGCCAAAAACGATTTAAATACGAAAGAATACAAGGAAGCGCTGGAAAAAATCAAGGGTGTGGCCGACGCACTGGCTGACCTAATGGATAAGCACAAGCTGGACGCATTATGCGGCCCTTCCACCGGAGCCGCCTGGTGCACCGACCTCATCAACGGCGACTTCTGGACCGGATACGGCTCTTACGGCCCGGCCGCATTGTCGGGCTTCCCTTCCATCACCTTACCAATGGGCATGCTCAGCGGCCTGCCGGTCGGGATTTCGTTTCTTGCAAAAGCTTACCAGGAACCGGAGTTGATCCGCATCGCGTATGCATACGAGCAGGTATCGCGTAACCGCATGGTGCCGGGGTATGTACGAAGTGTAGGGTGACTGCTGACTGCCAACCGCTGACTGGAAATAGTCATTAGTTGTCAGAAATAGTCAGGTTTGGTCAGGGGTAGTCAGGATTTGTTCTTCATATTGCTGACAGTCGGCGGTCAGGTCGCAGGCCTAAATCGTCTATGGTCGGCGGTCTATCGTATATGGTCGGGGCCGAAGGTCCATCAACGCGCCAGATACATCTCGTAAAACGACCCTTTCTGGCCCAGGAACTGGTTCGCTTCCTGCTGTGAGTAGATTGCTTTTCCCAATTGGTAGAAATCCTCATATTGATTATAAGGATAGGGTGTGAATTTCACTTTGTCGGGGAACAGCGATTGTGTGACTACATTCTCGGTTAGTGCGCGCTTGATGTGTGACAGCGGGACTACTAATCCCAGCACGAGGAAAATGATAATCGGGTAAGCGATGCGCATTTTGTACCAGCCAGGATATTCCTTCACCCATTCGGCAAACCGGTGAAAGATAAAAAGCGACAACAGTGTGAGCACGGGCGTGCTTCCGCGCAGGAACCAGTCGTTCCATTTGCCCATCCGGAAGAGCGATATCGCTATCAGGAGCAGGAACAATCCATGGATGACGTTGGCATACTGGCTTTTATGCAATTTCAATATCAGCACAATTCCATACAGCACGGCAAGGTCGATCACCACGCCGAAAAAATAATGGAATGCGATCTCATTCCGAGGGTTGAACTGCCAGATAAAGCCGGATATGACCGAGTTTTTCCCTTGCAAGAAGAAAAAGAATGTAGGGATGAATAGCAGGCCCGGAAGAAAAAGGTCGAGCATCGGCCTGGGTTTGAGAAAATAACGCGGCTCTCTGTATTAGCGCAGGACGATCAGCATTCCAAAGATGACCACGAAGACGATCGAAGGAAAAATTCCCCATATGAAAATGGATATGACTGCCAGAAAGCTCTTTTCAGGCTTTTTGTCATACACATAATCATGAAAAAGAATGCACGAGACAATGATGATCGGGATGAGCTGATTGGGTGCCCATTGTGTTTGATACAATACCGGCCATATTTCTGTAAAAAATGGCGGCACATGGTAATTAAGGCCGATCGCGTGCAGGAAAAGCACTTTGGTAACATGGCCGATCCCGCCCAGTGAAAGAAAAAACACCAGCGACAGGTAGCTTCTCTGGGTAAAAATGAGTATCCAGCAAATACCAATAAACAGGCCTATCGAAGCCCACAAGTACAATGCAATACCGGATGGCTCACCTAATCCTTTTGAAATCAATGCGGGGACGAGGAAGAAGCCGAAGTAATGGCAGGCATAGCGACCGTTTTCCTTGAAAGTAACGGGCCATGATTGGTTATAGAGCGTGTAGTACTTCGAATTATGCGCCCAGAAATCGAACGCCTGAAAGCAAAAGCCCCCTATTCCCGAAAAAGCGATGATTGCGAGTGAAATGAATGCAACCTCGACCATGTGGCGGGTAGCGAGATCCGTTTTCAGCGTCTTCTCGCGGCGGTAACTAAGGACATACATCGCCACAAGCCCCACGACCAGACACACCGAAATGGGCATTCTAAACCAGCTGATGGAAAAAATCAGGTTAGGTAACAGCAAATAACCCAGACTCAAAT
>DATMSL010000519.1:0-16927 GCA_035565435.1 Dyadobacter sp.
AGAAACGGCCGAAGCGATCAAGATAACAAAAATGTATAATCTTATTGCCATAGTGTTAAGGAGGTAGGCGCAGCGAACATACAACAATCTATTCACGTTTCTTCCGGATACATTTCGCACAATAAAAAAGCCAGGCACAAAGACCTGGCTTTCGTGACCGCGACGGGAATCGAACCCATATCTAGAGTTTAGGAAACTCCTATTCTATCCGTTGAACTACGCAGTCAATATTTGCAAATCGTAATTTTTCCTTCTTAACCGCGACTCCAACCATATTTAGAGTTTAGGAAACTCCTATCGGGCGGCGGGCCGCTCTATCCGTTGAACTACGCAGTCGATATTTACCCCGAAAACGAGGTTTTCGGGGTGCAAAACTGGGAAAAATTCGTTTGAATTACAAATGATTATTCCTCTGTTTCTACTGGTGTGTAACCGAGGTCCAGCCAGTTGGGATAAATGGAGAAGTGTTTTTCCTTCACCAATGAGAACAATGTCCGCTTCAATTCGTCGATGTTTTCCTTTTCCTGGGCCGAGATGAACACGACGTGATCCGCTTTTTCAGCGATGTAGCTTCGTTTCAGCTGGTTGAGTACGTCCTGGGTTGACGGAGCCGCTTCCTGTTCTTCCTCGTCGTCGTTGTACGACGGTTTGTACAAATCTATTTTGTTGAAAACCAGTATCGAAGGCTTATTTGCTGCGCCGATCTCCTCCAAAGTTTTGTTCACAACATCCAGGTGCTCTTCAAACGAGGCATGCGAAATGTCCACGACGTGCATCAGAATATCCGCTTCGCGCACCTCGTCGAGGGTCGATTTGAAAGACTCGATGAGGGTCGTGGGCAATTTGCGAATGAAACCTACGGTGTCCGTGAGCAGGAAAGGGATGTTCTCCATATTCACTTTCCGAACGGTGGAATCGACCGTAGCGAAGAGTTTGTTCTCGGCAAAAACATCGGCCTTTGCGAGGTTTCGCATCAATGTCGATTTCCCCACGTTGGTATAACCCACAATGGCCACACGCACGAGGCGGTCGCGCTCTTTGCGGCGGGTAACGCTTTGTTTGTCTACTTTTTCGAGCTTTTCTTTCAGGAACGCAATCCGGTCTTTCACGATCCGGCGGTCGGTTTCGAGCTCGGTTTCACCCGGCCCTCGCATACCCACACCCGCGCCCGACTGGCGGCTAAGGTGCGTCCACATGCGCGTCAGTCGCGGGTACATATATTGGTACTGCGCGAGTTCTACCTGCAACTTCGACTGTGCTGTCTGGGCTCGCATGGCGAAAATCGCGAGGATCAGCAAACTGCGGTCGATGACCTTGATGTCTTTGAAAACGGCTTCGAGGTTACGGACCTGAGAAGGCGTAAGATCGTCGTCGTAAATGATCATGTCCACCGGGTTGGCGGTGACGTAAATCAGGATTTCTTCGAGTTTACCCTTTCCGGTGTAAGTGCGGATATCGGTGCGTTCGAGGTTTTGTGTAAAAGTCTGGACGGTTTCCACGCCCAGCGTAGTCGCCAGGAATGCGAGCTCGTCCAGGTATTCCCTGGTCTTTTCGGCGTTTTGCTTTTGGGTGCTTACAGCAACCAGAACGGCCGTTTCCTTTTTGGCAGCTGTCGAATATAATTTTTTCTTATCAATCATGCACTAGTGTTTTTGTTCTTTGTTCCGGCTCAAAATCTTGCGATTGCGTGCCCACATGCCGGAAAAGGGGCAGAGTTGCAACGGTTTGCCAACCGCAAAAGTTCATCGCAGGAATTTGTGAAATTACATTTAGCATTTAACAAATCCATTTTTTGGTTTGATTATTCGAAAAAGACTTTTGTATCTTTGCCGAAATTCTTTAAGCCTATGTTGGTGCTCATCTTCGGCTAATACTTAGCCACAATTCAGTCTCCGCCTTTTAACAGGCATTTTTTTACGACCCGTCGTTGGTCGTGCAATTTCTATTTTATCCATTATTGCAAATTTTTATTATCCATGAAAAAGTGGTTTACACTGCTTCGTGAGGCTATTCGTGGCTCCGAAGAAAGTTTTACCGAAGGAAGCATCAACCGCGCCATATTCTTGCTATCCGTACCCATGATCCTTGAAATGGTCATGGAGTCACTGTTCGCGGTGGTTGACATTTTCTTTGTTTCAAAAGTTAGCACCGAGGCCGTCGCGACGGTTGGTCTTACCGAATCTGTGATTACGCTGGTTTATTCCCTGGCGATCGGTCTGAGTACGGCGGCTACGGCCACCATTGCCCGGCGCACCGGCGAAGGTAATCTCGACCAGGCGCGGCATGCGGTGGGCCAGGTGATATTCATTTCTCTGGCGATTTCTTCCGTGACTGCAGTGGCAGGTTACCTGCTCGCAGGCGACATTCTTCGGATGATGGGTGCGGATCATAAGGTAATTGAAACAGGTACCGATTTTGCCCGGATCCAGTTTTTGAGCAGCCCGGTGGTGGTATTGCTCTATTCACTGAGCGGTGCACTGCGCGGGGCGGGGGCGGCAGCCACAGCTATGCGTTCGCTGATGATTGCCAACGGATTCAATATGCTTCTCGGACCGATACTGATTTTCGGCATCGGGCCATTCCCGGAGCTTGGTGTAACAGGCGCAGCCTTGGCCACAGCCACAGGACGTACCATTGGGGTGGGGTATCAGTTGTTTTCACTAACCAAGGGTAAAAAGGCGTTGGGCTTGCTTTGGGAAGACCTTAAACCAAACCCTGATACGATCCGAGCGATCATTAAAATCGCTACCGGCGGTACGGTTCAGTTCCTGATAGGCTCCGCGAGCTGGATCTTCCTGACACGCATCCTCTCCGAGTTCGGTAGCGACGTGGTGGCAGGTTATACCATCGCTATCCGCGTGATCATGTTCACATTGTTACCTGCCTGGGGATTGGCTAATGCCGCGGCAACGCTGGTAGGGCAGAACCTGGGTGCCGAGAAGCCCGAACGCGCCGAGGCATCGGTATGGAAATGTGCTTCATTCAACCTGATATTCCTGGGTGTGCTTGCGGTGTTTATGTTTATTGGCGCCGAGAGCATTATCAGCCTGTTTAGTAGCCAGCCGCATGTGGTCGAAACCGGCAAGCTGGCATTGCGGGTGCTGTGTATGGGTTACGGGTTTTACGCTTACGGGATGGTGGTGATCCAGTCGCTGAATGGCGCGGGTGATACCAAAACGCCGACAGTCCTGAACCTGATCGCGTTCTGGGCCGTGCAAATCCCTACTGCGTATGTACTGGCCGTTATCCTGGATTTCGGGCCGGCCGGAGTTTTTGCAGCGGTACCCATTGCGGAGTCTGTCCTGGCCATGCTGGGCATTTGGCGGTTCCGTCTCGGGGGATGGAAGGTCGTTAAAGTGTAAATATGCCTGGTATTATTCGGGGAAGTCATATAGTGTTGGGTTGGGTCAGGAGTTTTCTGATCGTGGTGCGGTATTGTCTTGTGGTAGTACGGCGTCGGTAGGGGAAGTGGTCAGGTGTTGTCAAGTTTAGTCAGGTGTTGTCAGGAGTAGTCAAGTTTAGTCAAGAGTGGTCAGGTATTGTCAAGAATAGCCAGGAACTGTCAGGAATGGTTAGGGGTTGTGATGGTTAGTTGCGAGGTTTGGTTGTTGCCAATAAATTGGACTAATCCAGATCAAACTTGACCACTCTTGACAATACCTGACAACACCTGACCACTCTTGACAATACCTGACAACAAATGACCATACCTGACAACACCTGACTAAACTTGACCACACTTGACAACTCCTGACCACACCGCAAATCGTTACATAACCGCAGAAAGCATGAAAATAGAACAGATATATACAGGATGCCTGGCGCAGGGCGCTTATTTTATTGTTTCAAATGGCGAAGCCGCGGTAATCGATCCGCTGCGCGAAGTAGCTCCTTATATTCAGAAAGCGGAGAAGGTCGGTGCTAAAATCCGGTATGTTTTTGAAACCCATTTTCATGCGGACTTCGTTTCCGGCCATATTGATCTGGCCGAAAAGACCGGCGCCGAAATTGTGTACGGGCCCGGCGCACAAACTGGTTTCAAAGCCCATATTGCCAAAGACGGCGAGGAATTCAAACTCGGTGATGTCGTGATTCGCGCATTACACACGCCCGGGCACACGATGGAATCGACAAGTTATTTGCTGTCTGATCAATCCGGCAAGCCGGTAGCATTGTTCAGCGGGGATACCTTATTTATAGGCGATGTAGGCCGGCCCGATCTGGCCCAAAAAGGGGATCTGACAATGGATGATCTTGCCAGAACCTTGTACGACAGCCTCCGTTCGAAAATAATGCCGTTGCCCGATGACGTGATCGTTTACCCTGCCCATGGCGCAGGCTCGGCTTGCGGGAAGAATATGAGCAAGGAAACGTCCGATACGCTGGGCAACCAGAAGCGTTTCAACTACGCATTGCGTGCAGACATGACCAAAGAGGAATTCGTTAAGGAAGTAACAGCTGGCCTAACCGAGCCTCCTCAGTATTTCCCGGAAAACGTCAAAATGAACCGAGATGGCTACGAAAGTATTGACGACGTGCTCGAACGCGGGCACCAGGCATTGTCGCCGGAAGCATTTGAAGCAAAAGCCAACAATACCGGGGCATTGATCCTCGATACCCGCAAACCGGCGGATTTTGCCAAAGGGTTTATTCCCAATTCCGTTAATATCGGCATCGACGGCAGTTTTGCACCCTGGGTAGGCGCACTGATCCCCGATTTGAAACAGCTATTGCTCATTATCACCGAGCCTGGCAGGGAAGAAGAAGTGGTAACACGCCTCGCGCGGGTCGGGTATGACTACACGATCGGCTATCTCAATGGCGGTTTCGAGAGCTGGAAACAGGCAGGTAAAGAAGTAGATATGGTTGAATCGGTGAGCGCCGAGGAGTTTGGAGCGCGTTTCGCGTCCGGAAATGTGGAGGTTATCGACGTCCGTAAGCCTGATGAATTTGCTTCCGGACACATCGACGGAGCGCGGAATCTGCCTTTGGATTACATCAACGACCTCATGCCGGAGTTTCCGAAAGACCGTAAACTGCACATTCACTGCGCAGGAGGTTACCGCTCCATGGTCGCGGCCTCCATCCTGAAATCCCGCGGCGTCGACGATGTAGTCAATATCGAAGGGGGCTACGGCGCAGTCGTGAAAACGAACGTGCCGGTTGTAGCCGAGGTGTGATTATTTGTAGTTTAGAAGAATGTAAAAGCGCCGGCCATCCGGCGTTTTCTTAAAGATAAATAATATACAAATCCGATATACTAACAATGAATCTTATCGAGCTTCTCAAACACCCATGGCCGTGGTACGTTGCCGGGCCACTAATAGGGCTGACGGTGCCGGTGCTGCTGCTATTGGGTAATAAGTCGTTTGGCATATCGTCGTCGTTGCGGCATATCTGTGCGGCGGTGATTCCGGCGGGTTTACCTTTTTTCAAATACAATTGGCGGAAGGAGGCCTGGAACCTATTCTTTGTAACAGGAATAACGATCGGCGGGTTTGTGGGTAACTATTGGCTGAGTAATCCCGATGCCATTGTGGTGGCAGATGATACAAGGCAAACGCTTGAGGCTTTTGGTGTTCAAGACTTTTCAGGTCTGATGCCGGCGGATATTTTTGTGCTAAGTAATGTATTTACGCTGAAAGGGTTGATATTCTTCGTGTTAGGAGGGTTTTTGGTTGGTTTTGGGACTCGCTATGCGGGCGGTTGTACGTCGGGACATGCGATTATGGGGCTTTCTAATCTGCAATGGCCTTCGCTCGTGGCTACGGTGAGCTTCATGATCGGCGGGTTTGCATGTACGCATTTGCTATTGCCGCTTTTATTCAATCTGGTCCGTTAAAATTGACTCAATATGGAAAAGATAAGGCAGCATTCCTCTCTTGCCGAATCCGCGGAGTTTGACAATATCAAAATTGATGGCTGCGACGGCGCAAACCGGCAACAGTCTGCCGAAGGTTTTACGGCAAACCTCAAATACCTGCTGGTCGGCGTCTTATTCGGGATCGTTTTTGTGAAAGCGGAGATAGTTTCCTGGTTCCGTATCCAGGAAATGTTCCGGCTCGACTCGTTTCACATGTACGGTGTGATCGGCTCGGCTGTGGCGGTAGGCCTGCTGTCGATTTGGCTGATCAAACGGTTCAATATCAAAACGATATCCGGCGAGACAGTGAGCATTGCGGATAAGGTTTTCGATAAAGGCCAGATTTACGGCGGATTGCTTTTCGGCATCGGCTGGGCCATTACCGGCGCTTGCCCGGGGCCATTGTTTGCACAAATCGGTGCAGGTTACCTGGCGGTGGCTGTTACTTTGCTGAGCGCCATTGGAGGAACCTGGGTTTATGGATTAGTCCGCGCACGTCTCCCGCATTGATTATTGTTTGCGTGCTACCAGATACAGCTGTTCGTCGCCGAGCATGAAAGGATCGGCTTCGAGGTTGCTGAATGTACCTACTACGAGCAGCCTCGCCAATTCGAACATATAGGTAAGCTCGCCAAGGGTGTAAATATGTTGGCGGACGCTATGAGTTACTTTTTCAGAACCGGAAATAAATGTTTGCTCAGCCTCAATGTAGCTGCCTTCGGCATGGTACTCGTTCTCGGCGAGGTAAATAATGTCGTCCTGCACCGGCATCCAGTTGCGAGCCTGGAAGTTTGGCAGAATGCTTTCGGCGAGGTTTTCTGTGTGGATAGCGACGTGAGCGCCCGGTTTCAACGCAGTGGCAATCTGGTTGATAAACTGCTGCATATCCCCTCGCGGGAAGAAGCTGAAACTGTTGCCAAAACAATATGCGGCATCAAACGAGGCCTCGGGGAGTTGGTAGTTCAATACATCTGTACAAATGACTTCCACCGGAAGTTGTTGCTTGCTACTGATGCTCTGCAATTCCTCACAATATTCCTGCGAAATATCGATACAGGTTAATGCAGTGCCTTGCTCCGCGAGCGGAATGGCGTGCCTTCCGTAGCCGGCCAATACGTCGAGTACTTTGCTATCCGATTTTATTTCAAGCACATCCCGCAGGAAATCGACCTCGTAATCAGTATATTCTTCGTCCTGGTTCAGTTTCCAGGCGCGTTGCGGGAGTCCCTTGAAATAGGTATGGTACCAGGCCACGGTAGTATTTGGGTTTAAATTAAAAACCCAAAACTACTAAAAAAGCCCGCTTACATACGCATGAGCGCGGGGGTAATGCGCAGGTATATCTGCCCGGAAAGCGGCGTTTTGCCATAAACACTTTCCAGCAGGCGGTCGGGTTTGTAAAGGCTGATCTGCCCTCCGGCTTGCAGTAATGTGTTGCTGAACGAAACAATCTGGCGGTTCAAACCGAGCGAAAACATCGAAACGGGTAGTTTTTCAAGAAGGGGGTCACGGTCATAAGTGATCAGCCCCAGCTCATTGCCGCTTTTCTGAACCCATTCATAGCGGCCATAAAGAGCCCATTTATCGAGTTGCAGATTGGATTCAGCCAGAACAGAATGTTCTTTGTGATGTTCGCTGGCATCATTCAAACCCCATACAAGCGTAGAGGAAATCCACCTGTTTTTCCCTCCCAGATTACCCGAGTGCTGGACGGAGGCTGTCGTGCGATTTACATCTTCGCCGGGCTCGCGCGGCTCGGGGCTTTTGATAAAACCTCTGGAAGCCTGCAATGCCCAGTTGGCCGACGGGTTGAACAACAGCCGGTAACTGTATGAATTGAAACGCGGCTTATCGAAGTTAAAGCGGTTTTCGTCTGGTTCGCGTCCGGTGAATGAGGAGCCTTCGAGTTTGAATTTACCATAACGGACACCCGCCGTCACCACACCAAATGTAATATGCGTAGCGTCCTGCCAGTGATGACCGAGCACGGCATCCGGGTTGTTGAACGCCGACATCCGGTGCATGAATGCCGTAGGGCCAAGGGCCGGCTCGCCGGGATAACCCGCGTAAATCGTCAGGTCGACCTTATCATTAATCCGCTGAGTATAACCGACAGAAAGTTCCGAAATAAGATCGTGCGGGTGCTGGCGGTCGATGAGCGGCTTGCCTTTCCAGCTCTCGCCGGACTGGAAAAGCAGTGGATAGCCCGCGCCGCCGTCGGTGAGCCGGTCGAGGGAGAGCATCGCGCGGAGGCTCAATAAACCGTTTTTACCCACTTGCCGCTGGCCCATTCCCATAAACCAGTTGGGGGCGCTGAACTTCGAATTGGAGCCCTTTTTGCTGTCGTTATTGAAATTTTGGGCGGTATACCGCAGGAAAATACTTCCGTGCAGCATGTAGTTCCATTTGCTCCCGTGCTTCATGTAGGCGTACATGGGCGTGGCGTCGGGCTGCCAGCCGGTACCGGAGCCGTTGCGGGTCATGGGCAGGCTCAATGAAAAGCTGTGGGTCATGTGCGATGGGCTGTCGTGGCCCATTTGCACATGATCCATGCTTTTCATGTCACGCATTTCATGGCTGGTAGTGTCTTTCGCAGGCTCGCGATGGTGCTCGTGCTGGGCAAATGCAGGAAGCGCGACAGTCGCCACGGCGACTGTCAGCGTAATAAGTTTGTTGAGAAGCATGGTGAAGTAATTTCGTGACTAATGTGCTGCGGCGGTTTTACGGCAGCAGTTCGGCAGTTTGTCGTGTGCCTTCTCGTTGGCAGGCAGCTCGTCGGCGTCGTAGCCGGTTTTGTTGATCGTCGCCTTGATGGCCTCCGCGGTGGTTTTGTCCGGGTTGTATTTCACGGTAATCACTTTATTGGAAAGATCGAGATTCGATTCTTTCACGCCTTTGGAAAGCCCCAGGTTGCGCTCAATGCGCGCTTTGCACATTTCGCAAATGGCTGAGGTCTTGATTTTTACTTCTTTGGTGCCGTCGGCGTAGGCGATATTCAGGCCCAGGAACAGGGCGGTAATAATGCTCAAAATGGTCGTTTTCATAATCTGGTCAATTTAAAATCAGTGTTGATGTGCTGTTGTATCGGTTTCTGCCAGGGCTACTTCCTGTAACTCCATTTTGCAAACCGGGCATTTGCCGGCCTCCGCGTACGTCTTTTCTCCTTCGCATTTCATCGGGCAGGCATACTTTTTCTCGCTTACGGCGTGTGTTTCAGTGGCCGCGGCCTCCTTTTCAGATTTGTTTCCCGAACAGGCAGCGGATAAGAACAGCAGGGAAGCAACAATGATTTTGTTCATACAATGGAAATTTAATAATAATTGATAGCAAATATTTTATGGTAATTGGATATTGATCGCTAATTCCCCACCTGATCGAGCGCGGTGCGTTGCAATGTGCCTTTTTTGAACTCCCCGGGAGTCATCCCAGTCACTTTTTTGAATTGGTTGCTCAAATGCGCCGTGCTGCTGTAAGAAAGTCGCCATGCTATTTCGCTTAATGTGAGTTCGTTGTAGGAAAGCCATTCTTTTACTTTCTCCACTTTCTGGGCTATGATATATTGCTCGATTGTCTGGCCGGTTTCCGAAGAAAACAGGTTGCTCAGGTATGAATATTCATAACCGATCTTTTCCGACAGATAATCTGAAAAATTCATCTGCGGGGGTTTGTTACCTTTCAAATTCTGTACCTCGTCGATCACGAGCGTTTTGATATGCTCCACCAGCGCCAGACGGCGGTCATCGAGTAGCTCGAAGCCATTCGCTTCCAGCACCGTTTTTACCTGTTGCAACTTATCGGTATTTACCTCCGCTACGGTTTCCACTTCGCCAAGTTCGACGAAAGTCAAGTCAATTCCCAGCCCGTTCAGTTCTTCCCGCACCACCCGCTTGCAGCGGTCACACACCATATTTTTGATATATAATTTCATAGTCCAATCAATTTAGCCTAAATCCTTCGTCCCATTCCTCCTTCCTCCCTTTCCTCCTTTTGTCTCAACGCGGAGCGCCCAAAATTATCGAACAATCTTATAACGCATTCCCGCATAAATCATTCGCCCTACTACCGGCCCCCAGGCCATTCCCGCATCGAAATGCTGCCCGAATGGTTCGCTGGCACCCATGATCGGGTCTTTCTGACGGAAATTAGCCAGGTTTTCGCCACCGAGGTAAATATCCCATTTCGGGAAAGTGCGTGTGATTTGCGCGTTGAAATTGTAGAACGACGGAGCCCAGGTCGATGTCAGGTCTGTCGGCACGTGGTGGTCGGCGACGTGCCCCATGTAGGGAATCCGTTTTTTGCCGTTCCATTGTACGGTGGCGTCGAACTTCCATTTGTCGTAAGGCAGCGCATACCCGGCGTTGAAAAGTACCCTGTCGCGGCTCACCATCATTCTCGGTTGCAAAGTATTCTCGTCGTAGACATTGCGGATGCTCTGTTTCACGTCGAAAAGGCGGTAAGCGAGTTTCAACTCGAGCCGTTTGACGGGCGTCAGGTTCGCTTCGGCCTGAAAGCTATTCGCATAGGCCGTTCCTTCGAGGTTATAAAAGCGAATGTAACGAGGATCTTCCAAATCTGCCACGAGTTGGTTTTCGAAATCCGTTCGGTAGAAATCCATGATAAAATTTCCGCTCATTTCGCCGATTTTAAACTCCTGTGTAACGCTGGCACCGTAGTTCCACGACACTTCGGGGCGGATGGCTTCGCGGAAAATGACATTGCGCGAGCTCACGAGGTTTCCATAGTACTCCGCCAGCGGGTTTGAAACCCGGAACCCGCGGCCTGCGGATGCACGCAATGTGGTCTGGTCGGTAAGGTTGTATTTCAAATGCAGCCGCGGCGTCCATTGCGTACCATAAAGATTGTGGAAATCTACACGTCCGCCGGCTACCATTACAAATTTGTCGAGGTGATTATAAGTGTATTCAAAAAATGCCCCCGGTACCGATTCATTCCGTTTCAGGCGGATATCCTTGTAAACCTCATCATAATTATCGAGCATGTAACTGATACCGGTTTTGTAGGAGTGGTTGGTATTGCCGATAATCGATTGGTAAATCAGGTTTCCGTAAAGTGTTTTTTGCGTTCCATCATAGGTATTCAGTCCAAAATAGGATTTCGAATCATGTACTGATGCATTCAGGATCAAACCCAGGCCTTTGTAGGGCTGCTCGGGGAATAACCGTGCGATTTTGGAGAAAAACTCGTAGCGGTTCACTTTTGCACCGAAACCATAGGCTTGGGTAGTGCCTTTCATTTCGCGTTCAAAATTCTTCTGGCCACCCAGGCGGTCTTCATAGAGTGCTTTTACGCCAAATTGGGCCATTAATTTATCGCCCTGATACTTCCAGCGGTTCACGGCATTGTATTGCGTGTAAAGGGGCAGGTCGAGGAAGCCGTCGTTGTTTTTGTCGACGCGGTTACGCAGCGTGCTACCGTGCGTAAGCAGTCCCGTGCTCCATTTTTTGTTCAGCTGGTGCGCGAGGTTCAGATTCACTTCCCCGCGACCGAAATTGTTGACGTAGGTATTCAAATACAGTTTTTCCTGTGTATCCGGTTTTTGAAGTTCGACATTGATCTGCCCGGTCATCGATTCATAGCCATTCACGACCGAGCCGGCGCCTTTGCCGACGTCGATCGACTGGATCCAGGTTCCGGGAACGAAATTGAGCCCGAATGTGGATGCCAACCCGCGGATGGAAGGAATGTTCTCGACGTTGGTCTGAATGTAAGTACCATTCAGGCCGAGCATCTGGATCTGTTTGGAGCCTGTCACCGCATCGCTGTACGAAACAGATACTGACGCGTTGGTTTCAAAACTTTCAGAAAGGTTGCAGCAGGCTGCCTTTGCCAATGCGCGGGTTGTGATGATTTCGGTTTGATGGGGAGAAAGCCGGTCGATGGAGGTATTTCCGGCCCTGACTACTACTTCGTCTAGCGTCTGATCGTTTTGCAGCACAACCTGCAAGTCGCTTTCCTGACCAATTTTGATGGTATCGTTCCGAAATCCGACGAAGCTCACAACCAGGAGTGCGGATTGCGCCGACCGAGGAATGCTGAACCGGCCGTTTTCGTCGGTGGCCGTAGCCTGCGTGGTCCCCGACCAGTACACATTGGCACCGGTGATGGGTTTCAGGTTCTTAGTTTGCGGCTCCTGTTCGTTGACCGAGCCGGTTATACGTTGTGCATAAATGGAGGAGGTTATGAGTAGAAGTAACCCTCCCAGAAGGTATTTGTTCATGATTACATGGATTCATTGGAATAAAAGACTCATTGCCCGAATCGTCGGCATAAATGCGGCGATCTTGCATTAAATGGCTGTTATTCAATGGTATCAAATCAGGAACGATTGGATAAATGCGAGCATACTTCTCCCATGAAGGCGGGAAGTGAAGGATATGTCGGGGGAAAGGAAGGGGCCAGGAAGCGTCCATTCGGCCTGGATAAACTGGTAACGTGTAACCGACCAGGTGACCCCTGCCGCTACGGATTTGAGCAGCTTCGCGAGCAATTGTGAATCAACTGACGCTACTTCCAGTTTTTCGAGCTTCTTGCTTTCCTTGCAGCAAGCCGCTTTTTCGAGGAATGTGCCTTTGGCCATTTTCAACGTCGCGCGCTTGGCACAGCAAGAGGAGGCGACTTTCTGCTTGGAGGAGGTTTCTTTGGACTTGCCTGTGAGCTGCACCGATTTGCCTCCCATCACCACGCATTGGCGCTCTGTCAGCACAAACCCGGTGCTGCTCAGCAGGACCAGGAAGGCCATCAGGATGGTGATCGATTGATGCAGTTTGTTTTTCATTTGAATGCTGGCAAAGGTTTCAGGCTATTGAATTGGCCCGAAATTCAGATTCCGGGCCAAAAATACTAATTATCAGGCGATTTCTTCGGCTACATACCCAGCCTTTTTAATCAACTCCTGAATTTCTTCCGGCGAATGGCTCGTTTCGACTTTCAGCACACGGTCCGGACTTTCCAGATCGACTGCCCAGGTTTCAACATTTTCATCCTCATTCAGGAAGGGTGTAACAGAAGCGACACAACCGCCGCATTTGATATTGGTTTTGAATTGCAAGGTTTCCATGGTTACTAAAATCTCCCGTTTCCCGCGGGACAGGTTATGTGTTAAATTGTTTTACAAATATCGGCAGTGTCCGTTTGGGGTTTGTTACAGAATTGTGGGGAGGTGTTACAGAGTTTTTGGTTGAGTTGGGCGACTTCTACAAGCTGTTACCAAATCTGTGGGATAGCGTATCAATGGTGAAACTTTAAACAAAACGCCGTATGAACGCAACGACTCCCGAACCGCATGGTGAAATTATGCTCTATGAATCAGAGGAAGGACAGCTGGCCATTCAGGTACAACTTCAAAATGAGACGGTCTGGCTTACGCAGATGCAGATGGCCGAGCTGTTTGGAAAGGAGAGATCAGTTATCTCGAAGCATATATTCAATGTTTTTAAAGAGGGAGAACTCGATGAAAAAAGGAATGTGCAAAAAATGCACATTCCTTTTTCTGACAAGCCAACCGCGTTTTACAGCCTGGATACGATCATTTCCGTAGGTTACCGCGTCAAATCGAAGCAGGGAACGCAGTTTCGAATTTGGGCTAACAGAATCCTGAAAGACTATCTGATCAAAGGCTTTGCTACGCAGGAAAAATTGAAGCTGGGTCAGCTGGAAAATCTGAAAAAGACAGTTGCCCTGCTCGCGAATGTCATTCACAACAAAGAACTGACGGCTGGTGAAGCGACTGGGCTCATTCAGGTGGTTACGGATTATGCTTACGCACTTGATATACTTGACAAATACGATCAGCAGGCGTTAGGGATTGAAAGTGTATCTGAAAAGCAGCTTTATGTAATCACTTATGAGGAGGCTATTTCGGCTATCCGGGGCTTGCGGAGCAAATTTGAAAGCCACAGGTTTTTCGGCAATGAAAAGGACAATTCTTTTAAAAGTTCGATTAACACAATTTATCAGACATTCGACGGCATCGAACTGTATCCGAGTATCGAAGAGAAGGCCGCACATTTACTCTATTTTATCATCAAAAACCACTCATTTACTGATGGCAATAAGAGAATTGCAGCCCTGATTTTTGTGTGGTTTCTAGAACGAAACAACGTCCTCTACAAACCGAACGGGTCGAAGCGGCTGGCGGATAATGCATTGGTGGCGCTTACGCTGATGATCGCTGAAAGTAACCCTTCGGAGAAAGATATGATGGTAAAAGTGGTGGTGAGCCTGATCAATCAAAATAACTAGTCTGACATTCGAATTTCGGAGAAATCCCAATTGTGCATTTTTTGCACAATTGGGATTTCATCAAATCAGCTGCGTTTTACAATCGTGCGCCCTTCAACCGTAAACTATTCATTACTACCGAAACGGAGCTCAGGGCCATGGCGCCGCCTGCGATCATGGGATCGAGGAGGAAACCGTTGATAGGATAGAGGGCGCCGGCGGCGATGGGAATACCTATCACGTTGTAAATAAATGCCCAGAAGAGGTTTTGCTTAATGGTTACCACGGTCTTGTGCGAAAGCCGCAGGGCTTTGGGCAATGCCAGCAGGTCTGACGTGATGAGGGTCATTTTAGCTACATCCATAGCGATGTCGGAACCTTTACCCATGGCTACGCTCACGTCCGCCTGCGCGAGGGCCTGAGAGTCGTTGATGCCGTCACCAACCATCGCGACGGTCTTACCTTGCGCTTGCAATTTTTTGACAAACTGCATTTTATCGTCCGGCTTCACTTCCGCCTGATAGCTGTCGATCCCGACTTGTGCCGCCACGGCCGCCGCTGTCTGCGCATTGTCGCCTGTGAGCATATGCACCTCAATGCCTTGTGCATGCAGTTTCTCAACGGCTTCGCGGGAAGTCGGTTTCAATTGATCGGCGATGGCGACGAGCCCGGCATGGTGCCCGTCAACCGCGATTCCGATCACCGTTTTGGCTTGTGCTGTGAGTACTTCATAGGCAGGTTGAAGTTCGGAGGCAACGCGAACGTGCTCTTTTTCGAGAAATTTCAACGTGCCGATGAGGTATTCGCGACCGCCTGCGGTGCCGCGTATCCCGCTTCCCGTCATGGATTGGAAGTCTGATACCTCCATTTTTGCATCGTTTTCAATGTATTGTACGATAGCCTGTGCGAGCGGATGTTCGGAACGTGCTTCGAGAGCCTTCACGGCCGCCAGGTGAATGTGTGGGTCGTCGAGTGAGCTTACCCACTGCCAATCCGTTACCTGAGGTCGGCCCTCGGTGAGCGTACCTGTTTTGTCGAGGATCACGGCATCCACTTTGTAGGCTTTTTCCAGACTTTCGGCATCGCGGATAAGGATATTGTTTTCAGCACCTTTACCAACGCCTACCATCATAGCCGTAGGTGTAGCAAGGCCGAGCGCACAAGGGCAGGCTATTACAAGCACAGAAACTGCCGTAAGCATGGCTTGGGTAATTGCATTTTCACCTCCTAACACCATCCATACTATGAAGGTAAGAATGGCAATACCGATCACGACGGGTACGAATACCCCGGCAATGCGGTCGGCGAGGCGCTGTACGGGGGCTTTACTGCCCTGAGCGGCTTGAACGGTTTTGATGATCTGTGCCAGAACCGTTTGTTTGCCCACTTTTTCGGCAATGAATGTGAAGCTGCCGGTTTGGTTGATTGTTCCTGCAAAGACGTTGTCGCCGGGTTTCTTTTCGGCGGGGATCGGTTCGCCCGTCATGAGGCTCTCGTCGACGAACGAGCTGCCGCTGAAAACTTTACCGTCGACCGGGATTTTTTCGCCCGACCGGATAATGATCTCGTCGCCCAGGATTACCTCGCGCACCGGTATTTCTATTTCGGCGCCGTCGCGGTACACTCTGACGGTCTTGGGCTGCAAGCCGATCAGCTTCTTCAATGCATCGGAAGTATTCGACTTCGCGCGCTCTTCCATGAGTTTCCCAAGCAAAATGAAGAAGATAATGACCGCCGCGGCTTCGAAGTACACGTGCGGGTGCAGACCGCGCGCATGCCAGAATGCGGGAAAGAATGTATTGAATGTGCTGAAAAGAAATGCAACCCCGGTACTGAGTGCAACAAGCGTGTCCATATTGGCTTTGCCGTGCTGCGCCTGTTTCCATGCATTCACGAAGAAATCCCGCCCGAATATGAACAGTACCGGGACTGTCAGCGCCAGCATGATGTAGTTGGCATATTCCCAATCCATGAGGAACATGCCCAACACTACCACCGGCGCTGTGAGTATGCCGGTATAAATGGCCTTGTTTTTTAGTTTCCGGTAATGCTCCTGCTGAATTTTCTCCTGTTCTGCGATCGCGTCTTCCTCATTTTCTTCGATAATGAGTCCATATCCGATGCTTTGCAGCACCTTGTCCATATCGGGGAGATCGACGAGGTCGGGATCATAAGATACCGATACCGACTGGTTGGCGTAGTTCACCGCGGCATTTGTGATCCCTTTGGTGTGACCCAGCATGGACTCCACACTCACTGCGCATGCCGCACACGACATGCCGGTGACCGGTAGTGTCACTTTTTTTATATCTGTTATCGTTTCCATAGTCTTTCAGAATTGGTATACAAAAATAAAATCCAACGCTGCCGGCCGCATTACACAATTCTGGCTGTGATTTACAAGATTCATGGAAACAGGCCTCTAGGCGAGGCGCGTGCCGTTCGGGACGGGGAAGTCGGGGCTTGTGAGGATCACTTCGCCGTCGGGCAGCACGTAGCCGGTTGTGAGTACTTCTGAGCGGAAATCGGCGATTTGTTTCGGAGGAAAATTCACCACGCATAGAACCTGTTTACCGATTAATTGCTCTTTAGTGTACCGTTTTGTGATTTGGGCAGAACTGGGTTTGATGCCAATTTCGGGGCCGAGGTCGATGAGAAGCTTGTAAGCAGGCTTCCTTGCCTTCGGGAAATCGTCGGCCTGAATGATCGTTCCGGCGCGCAGGTCGACCTGCTCAAATTCCTGCCAGGTAATTGTGTTCATGGCTTTCTGGTTTGATTTTAATGATACTTATCCGGCAAAGTAACATTAAAAAAGCCTTTGGG
>DATMSL010000520.1:0-2583 GCA_035565435.1 Dyadobacter sp.
CGGATTCATCATCCTGTTGGGTAGCCTCTTTTTTCTCTACCCGCAGATCTTCTACTGCGAGCTCATCGCATTCTTCAACTTCAAGTCAACAGATAAAAAGGTTTATTTCAGCCCGGATATCAATCTGAAAAAATACAAAACCCTCAAAAGCACTATCGGGCTCGCCGAGGCGCGCATTGATTCCTTTTATCAGGGCAGGAAGTCCAGTCCGAAAATCATCATCTGCCAGACGCCGCAGCAGTACAAAAAATATTGCAGCAGCACCGAAGGCGCCGGATGCAGCATCGGCACGCCCTGGGGAAGCTCCTATATAATCCTGAATGCCCAGGGCATGAATACCGACGTGATTGCCCATGAAATGAGCCATATCGAATTGCTGAAACGCATCGGCTGGTGGCGTATTACGAACGACGTTCCGCAGTGGTTCAACGAAGGCCTGGCATTGATGCTCGACCGCCGCTTTGTAAGCGAAATTACCCCGCGTGATCGTTACCGCGCATATCGGTACGAGTGGCGTTACTACACGCGCAACGGCCGCGACCTGCTTCTGCTTAAAGACATTTCGACGATGCGGGAGTTTTTTGGTGGAGGACAAAAACACGTCATGAGTGCCTACATGACCGCCGGAATGGAAGTTTCCTACTGGCTGCTGCTGCGCAGGGAGGCTGGTTTGCAGCGTTTTATCACAAAAATGCAAAACGGCGTTCCTTTCGAAGAAGCATATGGGCCGACGAGTCCACACCATTTTAAAGATTCGAAGAAAATATCAGAGTAAAGCATTACGAATAGGTGCTTACAGGCTATATTTATGCGCTCCTTTTTAAAACGGGATGGATTATTGGCATGCCCGTTCGGATTTTGCACTTTTTTTTGAAAATAATGTACGTTTCAATCTAAACTGATCAATCTCATTCATTCATCTATTTTATTATTTGAAATGCAACAATTACAAACACTGGATTATGTCGTCTTCTTCTTTTACTTCATTGTAGTCTCCGGTTACGGTTATTGGATTTATCAGCGGAAAAAATCAAAAGTTGAATCTACAAAAGACTTCTTCCTCGCAGAGGGCTCTCTCACATGGTGGGCGATCGGTGCTTCGCTGATCGCGTCGAACATTTCGGCCGAGCAGTTTATCGGGATGTCGGGGAATGGTTTCTCGATGGGCCTCGGGATTTCAACCTATGAATGGATGGCAGCGGCAACACTCGTGATAGTGGCCGTTTTTTTTATGCCTATCTATCTCAAAAACAAGATTTACACCATGCCCCAGTTCCTCAGCCAGCGATACAACCAATCGGTGAGTCTGATCATGGCGGTGTTCTGGCTCGCGTTATACATCCTGGTTAACCTTACTTCGATCCTTTACCTGGGAGCGTTGGCGGTTTCGGGTATTTCAGGGCTCGATTTCCAATTCTGTATGATTGCGCTGGCGGTTTTTGCCATTGTGATTACCATCGGTGGTATGAAAGTGATTGGTTTTACGGATGTAATTCAGGTGTTTTTCCTTGTGATCGGTGGTTTGGCCACTACTTATCTGGCGATCAACCTGGTGTCCGATAATGCAGGTGTGGACGGTATCGTGCAGGGTTTCAAAGTAATGCGCGACAATCACGACGACCACTTCCATATGATTTTCCCTAAATCGAGCCCATTCTATATGCAGCTGCCGGGCCTTACGGTACTCCTCGGCGGTATGTGGATCGTGAACCTGAACTACTGGGGCTGTAACCAATATATCACCCAGCGCGCATTGGGTGCGGACCTGAAAACTGCGCGTAACGGTATCCTTTTCGCAGCGTTCCTGAAATTATTGATGCCGGTAATCGTGGTATTGCCCGGTATTGCGGCATACGCATTGTACAGCAAAGGCATGTTCCAGGCGGAAATGTTGGGTGAAGATGGTGTGATCAATGCAGATAAAGCTTATCCCGTACTCCTGAACCTGCTTCCAACCGGTTTGAAAGGTCTTTCGTTCGCCGCTTTGACAGCCGCAGTAGTGGCGTCCCTGGCCGGTAAAGCGAACAGTATTTCGACGATTTTTACCCTGGATATTTTCAAAAACTACATCGGTAAAAATGCCGACGAAAAGACACTTGTACGCATTGGACGTGCGGTGGTGGTGATCTCGATGATCCTCGCCATTATCGTTTCTCCTTACATGGGTATTGATAAAAAAGGTGGTTTCCAATTTATCCAGGAAATGACAGGCTTGCTGTCGCCGGGTATTTTCGCGTCGTTTATCATGGGCTTTTTCTGGAAACGTACCAACTCCGCGGGCGCATTGTTCGCGATCGTGGGCGGGTTCCTGATCGCGCTCGCGATGCATAATAACTACTTCCCGTTCGCCGACTGGACGCAAGTTCCATTCCTCGACCGCATGGGGCTCGTGTTCCTGATATGCGTTGTGGTGATGGTCATTCTCGGTCTGTTACTGCCCGACGAAAAGAAAGGCCTCGCGATCGATGCATCCATGTTCATGCCGCATCGCACGTTTGTGATCGGAGCTGTAGTCGTCATCGCGATTATTTCCTATTTGTACGGCCATTTCTGGTGAGATAGCCGCCATAGAAAAGCAAAAAG
>DATMSL010000521.1:0-1775 GCA_035565435.1 Dyadobacter sp.
ACCACAAAAAGATCCAGCCGGAAATCCATAAGAGCATTACCGATGCCGGCATTACGGTGATGGACATTTACCGGGTTGGCAACCGCCTGTTTATGATCATGGAGACGGAAGACGATTTTAGTTTTGAAGCAAAATCCCAAATGGATGCCGGCAATCCGAAAGTACAGGAATGGGAGCAGCTCATGTGGAAATACCAACAAGCATTGCCCACTGCCAAACCTGGTGAAAAGTGGGTGTTGATGGAACAGATATTTGCCCTCTGAGAATAAAGGTCGTGGTATGAACTAGCATTCGAACAGGTTGAGTAGATTATTTTACGCATTATCCATCCTTATTTTATCATTTGCATTGCTTTCATCGCAGCCCCGCCAGGCTGTGGAAGTGAAGCTGATGAGTTTTAACATCCGGCATGGCCTGAATAATCAGGAAGAGTCAAATCTGAGGGATATTTTAAGGATAATCAAAGAGAATGACCCGGATCTTGTGGCATTACAGGCGGTCGACAGCCTCATAGACAAGGGAAAGGTGCAATTCCAATTGAGGCAAATCGCCGCTCAGACGGGTATGTACTATGCCTATGCCGTAGCCGATACCAATGAAAACGGGACGCAGGGCGTAGGGATACTTTCCAATTGGCCGTTTGAAAAAACACAAATCATCAATTTGCCGCGGACGGCAGGTGCCGACCCGAAAGTGTTGCAATGTGGATTGATCAAACTGTCGCGGTCCGTAACCTTCCGGTTTTGCAATTCCCGGCTCGAGTATGCGTCCGTCATGGACCGTGCATTACAGGCCGCATACATCAATCAAATGCTCGTCAACAGCGTCCAGCCCGTGCTTTTGGGCATGGATATGGGCGCGAGACCGAACGAGCAGCCTTACTTTTCGTTCCGACGAAACTGGCAGGACGCTGCCCGCGGGTCGCAGTTGCAGACCTGGAACGAAGGTTTACCGGGCGACCGGCTCGATTACATTTTTGCCTTGCTCAACAACAAGGTTCGTATCAAAAACTACAAGGTGATCCGAAATTATCCGGACGTTTCTGATCACTATCCCATTCAGGCCACCATCGAATTTTGGTAGAAAATGAATTACTCAAATTGGAAGATCGGATTATTTATTCCCTGCTACGTTGATCAGTTTTATCCGCAAGTGGGGATCGCGACGCTCGAATTGCTTGAAAAACTCGGCTGTACTGTCACATTTCCGCTGAATCAGACCTGCTGCGGCCAGCCGATGGCCAACTCAGGATTCGAACACTTGTCACGCTCGTGCGACAATCTTTTTTATGATATTTTCAAAGACTGCGACTACGTGGTATCGCCATCGGGGAGCTGTGTGCTGCATATTAAAGATCATTTGAAGGCCGATAACAAGGCCGACGAATCGAAAGTACTCAGAAAGAAAGTATACGAACTGGTCGAGTTCCTGACCGACGTTTTGAAAATAGATACAATCGAAGCGGAATTCCCGCATCGGGTAGGCCTGCACCAGGGATGCCACGGGCAGCGCGGACTGCATTTATCTCAAATGTCGGAGCTGAATGCGGCGCCTTACTCGAAGCCGGTATCACTTTTAAAACAGGTGAAAGGCATTGAGCTGATCGATCTGGATCGTACGGATGAATGCTGCGGTTTCGGCGGGACGTTTTGTGTGAGCGAGGAAGCAGTATCGGTGAAAATGGGTAAGGATCGCGTGGCCGATCACATTCGTCATAATGCAGAGTATATTACCGGCTCGGATATGAGTTGCCTGATGCATTTGGGCGGCATTCT
>DATMSL010000522.1:0-2323 GCA_035565435.1 Dyadobacter sp.
CCGGAAAAAGAGGCGGAGCTGGGCGCGCTTGACCGCGTGGCGCTGGTGCGCCTGGACGTGACAGACGGCGCCAGTATACAAAAGGCAGTAGAAGAAGGTGTTTCGCGCTTCGGGAGCATTGACGCCCTGGTGAATAATGCGGGATTTGGCTCGCTGGGCGTCCTGGAAGCGGCTCCCGCGGAAGTGGTACGTCAGCAATTCGAGGTGAATGTATTTGGTGTGATCGAGGTGATCAAAGCGGTGCTGCCGCATATGCGCCGGAACAAGCACGGAGTGATCATCAATGTGGCCTCGATGGGAGGCCGCATCGCCTTTCCGTTCTCCACATTATATCATGCCACCAAATATGCGGTGGAGGGGCTTTCCGAGTCGCTGCAATACGAGCTCGAACCATTGGGTATTAAGGTGAAAATCGTGGAGCCGGGTGGTTATAAAACCGATTTTGCGGGCCGGTCGCTGGCAACTTTTGGCGCGGGCGATTTGTTGGACTACATGCCTGCCTATGACGCTTTTGCCGGGCAGGTGGATAATTGGCCGATGTCCGAAAGCGTATGGGAAGTAGCCGAGGCTATCTTTGAAGCAGCCAGCGACGGTTCACAGCAGTTGCGTTACCCGGTTGGCGCGGACGCGGTGCAATTGCTCCAGGCACGGAAAGAAATGGACGACCTCGCGATCAAAAACCTGATTGCCAGTCATATTTAGTATCAACATTCTGCTGTTTCTCTGTTATGACCAGCCAGTACCTCGATATCGAAACCATCAGCAGCTTGCACGATTATGTTGGCGCCCCCAGGCCCAGGCACCCGCTGATAAGCCTGATCGACAACACCCGGTTTTATGCGCAATGCCCGCGCGCGCTAACGGCCTTCCGATTCGGGTTCTACACGATCTCCTGCAAGCGCATTCATGGCGTTTTGAAGTATGGGAAAGGGCATTACGATTTCAGCGAGGGCTCTCTGATGTTCACTGCGCCCTGGCAGGTCATAACAGGCAGCATTGAAGAAACGGGCGTCGAAGAGGGGTGGGCGCTTTTTATCCACCCCGATTTGCTCAATGCAACCGAACTTGGAAAAAAGATGCATCAATATTCGTTTTTCAACTACGATGTCAATGAAGCATTGCACATTTCCGAGGACGAAAAGCAGGTGGTCCGCGACTGTGTGGACAAGATCGAACGGGAATATTCCCAGAATATCGACAAACACACACTGCGGCTCATTACGGGTAATATCGAGCTGCTTCTCAATTACTGCGACCGGTTCTACGACCGCCAGTTTTACACCCGTGCGAAGGTAAGTAACGATCTCGTTCAGCATTTCGAACGACTGCTGAACGACTATTTTGCCAGGGATACATTGATCGAGACAGGCCTGCCCAATGTTAAGTATTTCGCTTCTGAGCTGAACCTTTCGCCTAATTACCTGTCTGATCTGCTCAACCGCTTTACCGGCAAAACCACCCAGGAGCACATTCATTTGCGGATGATCGATAAAGCGAAATCGCTCTTGTGGGGGACCGAACAGTCGATCAGCGAAATAGCCTACGACCTTGGTTTTGAGCATCCTTCCCATTTTACCAAAATCTTTAAAACCAAAACCGGCCAATCGCCCAGCGCATTCAGGAACCTGAACTAACGAACGGCGTGAAATGCTGCAAATCCGGCGGGAAATAAATTCAGGATAAAAATTAGCTTCAACAGTGGCCGGGAACCGGCTGACATGGCTAACTTTAGAGGGTTGTGATACCTTTAATCGAAAGCCTATGACAATCAAAACAAAACGCATTTACGAACCCGCGGCGGCTAGTGATGGCTACCGTGTACTGGTGGACCGCCTGTGGCCGCGCGGGCTGACGAAGGAAGCGGCCGGCATTGACCGCTGGATGAAAGAAGTGGCGCCGTCCAACGAGCTGCGGACGTGGTTTCACGCCCATATGGACGAATGGGACGAGTTCAGTGCCCGTTACAGGGCAGAAGTGAAAGATTCCGATGCATTAACTGCTTTGCGCGAGATCGTTTCAGATCATAAAGTAGTTACCCTGCTTTTTGCGGCGAAAACAGAAGACCGCAATCAGGCGCTGGTCTTGAAAGAATTGCTCGAAAAAGCCTGATTCCCCAACTCAACGTTCCCATATTACTTGGCGCCACGCTACGTTCTGATGAAATTTTTATAGGAATTATTTGATAAAAAATAGGTGTAATCAAAGCAAATTGATTATATTTAAGTAAATCAAAAATCCTCAGACCATGATGCCATTCATTAAAGTTACCGGCGAATTCGACGAAAGCCTGAACGTAAGTGTGGAGAAAATCCTGTACTACATG
>DATMSL010000523.1:0-2967 GCA_035565435.1 Dyadobacter sp.
ACATCTCCATGAAGGATTGGGAAGAAATACAGAAGAAGTTGGAATACACCGATTTTTGGGATGATCTCCCTGATCATGTGAAAGATAGCATCGACGAAGGTTTGAAGCAATCTGAGGCAGGCCAGACTAAATCTCACGAAGAGGTAATGCAAAAATTCAGCAGGTATCTATGAATATGCCTATTCGCTGGACGGCGAAGGCAGAAAAAAGCATTACCGACATTATCGCACACTTGGAAACCAATTGGTCTGAAAAAGAAGTCAGAAAGTTTATCAGGAAAACCAGAGATGTCCTGAAACAGATAGCGGTATTTCCGCTCATGTACGAGGCCTCCCGATCGAGGTCCGGCCTGCATAAAGGTTTTGTTACCAAGCAATGTTCATTGTTTTACAAAGTGAAGAAAGATCATATTGTTTTGCTTTCATTTTGGGACAACCGTCGCAAACCAACAACACGTAACTAAGTATCAATAGTAATAAATGGCCAGAATCCTAACAGGCATTCAAAGCAGCGGGCGACCTCACCTGGGTAACATCCTGGGAGCCATCAAACCTGCGATCGAACTCTCTAAAAATCCCCAGAACGAATCCTTTTTCTTCATTGCCGACCTCCATTCGCTGACCACCCTCAAAAATGGCGTGGAACGCGGCGAATATGTCCGCGCGATTGCGGCAACGTGGCTCGCATTCGGATTCGATTACAAGAAAAATGTTTTCTGGCGTCAGTCGCGGGTGCAGGAGCATACCGAGCTTAACTGGTACCTGAACTGCTTCACGCCCTTCCCGATGCTGGCGAATGCGACTTCTTTTAAAGATAAATCGGAGAAACTGGCCGATGTGAATGCGGGGCTTTTTACTTATCCTGTGTTACAAGCGGCTGATATTCTGCTCTATAATGCCAACATCATCCCGGTAGGTAAAGACCAGAAGCAGCATTTGGAAATGAGCAAGGATATTGCCAACCGTTTCAATATCCTGGCGGGTGAAGATATTCTGGTGCTCCCCGAGCCGAAGATCGACGAGCGCATTATGACGATCCCCGGCCTCGACGGACAGAAAATGAGCAAGTCGTATCATAATTACATCGATATTTTCCTGCCGGAAAACGAGCTGAAAAAGATCACGAAAAAGATCCTTTCCGACTCGAAACAGCTCGAAGAACCGAAAGATCCCGATAACGACATCACGTTTCAGCTTTACAGCCTGGTAGCGAATCAAGCCGACGTGGAAACAATGCGCCAGAATTACCTGAACGGCGGCTATGGTTACGGCCACGCCAAGCAGGCACTTTTCGAATGCTTCATGGATGTGTTCGCTGAGCCGCGCCGCATTTTCAACTATTATATGGAAAATACGGAGGAACTGGAAGGTATTCTCGTGGAAGGTGAAGCCAAAGCGCGTGAAATCGCCCAGGACACAATCGGCAAGGTGAGAAAAGTGCTCGGTTTCAGTTCATGACAGATGCCGTACATAGCATAGTGCGCGCCGACCAGGAGTTGTTTTTATGGCTCAACAGTTTTCACACGCCCTGGCTCGACACGGTGATGTACTGGGTTACTTACAAATTCACCTGGGTTCCGCTGTACATTCTGCTGATCGCACTAACTATCCGCGCCGAAGGCTGGAAAAAAGGTGGCTTTATCGTGATTGCCGTGGTACTGGCGGTCGCCCTGGCCGACAAGGTTACTTCCGGGTTTATGAAGCCCTACTTTTTGAGGTTAAGGCCCTGTCACGACCCCACAATCACCACGGTAATGCACCATGTGACCGACTGCGGCGGCTTGTACGGCTTTGCATCATCGCATGCGTCCACCAGTTTTGCATTGGCGATCGCGTGGTTCAGCCTGCTCAAAAATAAGGTGCCGCAAATGGCATTTTTGTTCCTCTGGGCGGTCGTTTACGCATATAGCCGCGTATATGTGGGGGTACATTACCCGCTCGATATCCTCGTCGGAGCATTGGTCGGGCTGCTGGTCGGATACTGCGTCGTGCAGCTTTATTATATTTTTTTAAAAAGATACTATCTTAATTAACCGGTTTTATTTAATTTTGCGCAAATTTTAGTTTGGCCATGGGTTCATTCAATACAGTAAAAATATTTTCGGGGAGTCAGTCCGAATATTTGGCCAAAGACATTGCCAGGTATTATGGTAAGGAACTGGGAGGCTACACTTTGCGGAAATTCAGCGACGGTGAGTTGTCGCCAAGTTTCGAGGAGTCGATCAGGGGTTGCGATGTTTTTTTGATCCAATCTACGTTCCCTCCTGCCGATAACCTGATGGAGTTGCTGCTGATGGTGGATGCAGCCCGTCGTGCTTCGGCGCATTATGTGACGGTTGTGATTCCCTACTTCGGCTATGCCCGCCAAGACAGAAAAGACAAGCCACGCGTGGCCATTGCCGCGAAAGTCGTTGCAAACCTCCTGACAGCCGTAGGAGTTGACCGCGTGATGACCATAGACTTACACGCCGGACAGATTCAGGGCTTTTTAGACCTGCCTGTCGACCACCTCGAAGGGACCTCGATTTTTGTTCCTTATATCAAATCCCTGAACCTCAAAAATCTGCTGATCGCATCACCCGACGTAGGCGGCGCCGCACGTGCACGGAATTTTGCCAAGTTCCTGAACGCGGACATGATCCTGTGTGACAAGCACCGGAAACGTGCCAACGAAATCGCGAGCATGCAGGTGATCGGAGATGTGGAAGGGATGGACGTAGTGCTGGTAGACGACCTGATCGACACGGGTGGAACGCTTTGCAAGGCAGCCGAGATTATCATGGAGAAAGGTGCGACGTCCGTGCGGGCGATCAGTACCCACGCGATCATGTCGGGCAAAGCGCACGAAAATATTGCCAATTCGGTGCTTGAAGAGCTGATTGTAACAGATACGATTCCTCTTAAGCAACAGAATGAAAAAATCCGCGTACTGTCTGTTGCAGAAATTTTTGCGAAGGCAATAGGTCGG
>DATMSL010000524.1:0-4815 GCA_035565435.1 Dyadobacter sp.
TGCCTCGACGTACCTGCGCCTTCCGAAATGCTGTGCGAACGGTTCGGATAAGGCATAAACTGGAACACCTTATTAGCCTTGATCAGCTCATTAACGAGCATTTCGGCATTCTGGTAATGCACGTTATCGTCGCCGGTTCCATGAATGTAGAGCAGATTACCACGCAGGTTTTTGGCATAAGTAATCGGAGAACCCTTCACAAAATCCTCACGATTTTCCTGCGGAATACCCATATAGCGCTCCTGGTAAATGTTGTCGTAAGTGAGCTGATTCGCCACAGCGGCTACTGCTATACCGGTCTTGAAATGCTGTGGATATTGGAATAACAGGTTCAAAGTAGAAGAACCGCCGCCGCTCCATCCATGCACCGCCACGCGGCTGGTATCGATGAATGCAAATTGTTTGAACATCGCAGTGGCAGCGCCATCCATGTCTTTGATATTAATGCGACCGATATTGCGGTAGATAGCCTTACGCCACCTTGCACCTTTCGGCGAAGGTGTGCCGCGATTGTCAATGGAAGCGTAAATGTATCCGTCGTCGGCCATGCTACCTGCATACAAACGATTCTTGCCGGTTCCCCAAACGTCCTTTACCGTGCTTCCGGCTGCTTCGCCGTACACCATAAATACGATCGGGTATTTTTTGCTTGCATCGAAATTGGTCGGTTTCACCATCCAGGCGTCGACCTCCACGCCTTCGTCTGTTTTTACTTTAAAGAACTCGATATTGGCTTTCGATGAATTGATCTTGTCTTTGGATTGCGCGATAGAGTTGTTAGGATCGATTGAAACGTGTTTCGGGAACGAAATCCATTCTACCAACGGCGACGTTTTCGCATTCGAGAACTGGTGGCGCCCGAATTTACCCAGCGGCGAAATGTCATAAGCATGCGTTCCGGCCTGATCAGCCGGGGTAATACGAACCGGCGTGCCTTTGCCGTCCAATGAAGTCTTGTACAGATAGCTCTGCGTTGCGTTATCAGGCGAGGCCATGAAGTAATAGGCATTATTCTTCTCGTCGATACGAACCGGGCTGATCATATCAAAATTACCCACGGTAATGAGCGTTTCCTTCTTTCCGTCACGACTCACGCGGTAGGTGTGTCGCCAGCCGTCTTTTTCGCTTACCCACAAAAATTCCTTGCCGCCGTTGATCCAGTCCCAACCCATCGGGTCATTTTCCCAGCGGCTTTTGATATCGATCCACGCTTCGTCCTTTTCACTATAAAAGGGTTTTGCGTTGCCGTCGGTGGTGTTGATATAGAACAATGTGCTCTCGTTCTGCTTGCGGTTCAGCTGCTGAATCACCAACTCATTCGGCATTCCCGACCATTCCATGCGCGGAACGTAGGTATTCTGCGGGTCACCGGGGATATTCATCCATTTCGTTTGCGCAGTAGCAACGTCTACCACTCCGATTTTATATGGCGATGGCGTTTCACCCACCTTAGGATATTCCACCGGCACATTGAACGAGTAGATGGAATCCGTGGTATTGATCATCAGAAAGTTGCGGATTTTGCGCGCGTCGAGCTGCCAGTAAGCGATGGATTTACTGTCGTCGCTCCAACGGAAACCGTCGCGGCAATCGAATTCCTCTTCGTAAACCCAGTCGAATGTACCGTTAATCACGCGGTCGGTGCCGTCGGTAGTAACCTGCTTCACCGTGCTGGTTGCGAGGTCCTCCACGTATACATTATGCTTGCTCACGTACGCGACTTTCTTGCCATCGGGCGAAAATTTCGCAAACATCAGCGACGACTCCGGTAATCCCTTTCCGAGTTGTTTCAGCGTTTTGGCGGTGATGTCATATACCCAGTAATCGCCGCGCGTATCGTATCGCCACACGCGCTTGGTATTCGTATAAACTAAAACCTTATCGCCTGCTTTGCTGATCGAATAGCTCCGGATGTTCAGCGGCGAACCGCCCTCCGGCGTAAGCTGCGCGGGTGATACAATGACTTTTTCCTGGTTGGCGGGCAATGTTACTTCCACGATCTGGCTATCACTGGCATCGCGGTAGCCGCTGCCGTCGGGCAGCCATTGAAATGTGTCGGGAATCTGCGCAAAAAGCTGAAAGGAAAGGATTGTTAATGAAAGTGTCCTGAATATTTGCTTCATCTGAGCTTTAAAAAATTAGTACGACAACTATATAAGTGCAATTTTAACATTTTAATTAATCTTTTGCACCGTCCCTATCGCTTCCCTTTGATTTTGAGCGCCTTTGTTTTTTCAACGCCTCACTCAGTAAAAACTCGATCTGCCCGTTCAAACTGCGAAAATCCTGTTGTGCCCAGGTTTCGAGTTCCCTAAGCATATCAGGATTGATCCGCAAAACAAATGCTTTTTTCTCCGCCATATCATGGATACAAAGTACCGGCGTTCAGAATGGGTGTCGCCGCTTTCTCACCGCACAAAACTACCAACAAATTGCTCACCATCGCGGCCTTGCGCTCCTCATCGAGCTCCACGATCTGCTTATCCGATAGCATAGCCAATGCCATATCCACCATTCCCACTGCGCCATTTACAATCTGGCGGCGTGCAGCCACCACAGCCGACGCCTGCTGGCGTTGCAGCATCGCTCCCGCGATCTCAGGTGCATATGCGAGGTGACTGATTCTCGCTTCGAGCACGTCGATACCGGCCCGGCTCAGGCGCTCTGTCAGCTCGGCTTCGAGCATTTCGTTGATCTTCCCACTGCCGTCGCGCAACGTCACCTCCTGGGCGTTCGCCTCTTCATCTTCCATCGAATCGTAAGCATAAATGCCTGCCAAATGCCGCACCGCAGCTTCCGACTGAATCTCTACATACTTTACATAATCATCTACTTCAAAAGAAGCCTTGGCTGTATCGCCCACACGCCATACCACCACTGCCGCAATTTCAATAGGGTTACCGAGTTTGTCGTTCACTTTCAGCTTCTGGCCGTTCAGGTTGCGCGCGCGGAGGCTAATCTTCTTTCTGCGGAACAGCGGGTTTACCCAGCGCAAGCCGTTTTGCTTCATTGTACCCATGTAATCGCCAAAAAACGTAGTCACCACCGCTTCGTTCGGATTAATGACCGTGAGGCCGATGAGAATAATAAATCCGGTAACAGCAATGACGATACCCGCAACCGGACTACCGGTAGTTACAAAATACACAAAGCCGCCAAAAAGCAGCGCGAGGCCTATCACAAACAGCAGATAGCCAGAGATTGAGCGTAATTCCTTTTCGATCATAGCTGGTTTAGATTGATATTAAATTGATATCACAATATTATCAAACTCCGTGCAACTTTCTAATGCATTTGGGACAAAAAAATTCCCGGGCCTGTGACCGGCTCCGGGAAAGGATGAATGGTAGTACATCCATTAATATCTATGAACGATCACCTGAGTACGGGTTTCCAACTGAAAGTTGACGGGTAGGTTGTACTTAACCCTGACTTTCTGACCACGCATCACGCCGGGCTCCCATTTTCCACTCATTAGCTTGACTACCCTCAGCGCTTCCTCGTCTATTCCATAGCCTACTCTGTTTTCTACTTTATAGTCGCACATCGAACCATCTTCACAAACCACAAACGATAGCATTACACGTCCTGCTACGCCGTTTTTAGCCGCATTAGGCGGATACCGGATATTGGACGCAAGGAATTTGTAAAACTCTTTCATACCTCCCTTAAACTCGGGATTGACCAGAGGCTTGGTATATTCCATTTGCGCACCATTGACCCATGAAACGCCCGTTTTAAATTGGCCCAAATCGTAGACCTCCTCGTAATATCGGGTACTATCGGCCAGTTTGCCAATCCATTTGCCATCTTTGATGCCATTCACAACCATTCCTTCCTCAAACAGCCATTTGCCGTTCGGCGTTTCCCCGATCCCGCGCCAATAGCCTTCCCCGCTTTTTACATATTGCGCACCATCCGGCCCCCAGGCATTCAGCAGCAGCGGTTCTTCTTTAACGCCCATTTTGTTAACAGGAAAATCCCTGTGAGCTCTGATCTGACCGTTTGGATCCCAGTAAACGTCTGTCACCAGCGAGTCTGTCAGCAACTGTTGACGTCTTACCATACCAGTCAAGTCATAGTCCTTGATCATCGAAGCCTTTCCATCAACGCCATATTCGACATATGAAAGCATTCGGCCAGCGGAATCGAATGTAACTTCGGTAGCGTGGCTAGCCTCATTGAAGTCGCGGGCAGAAATACGATAGGCAGGTATCGAGTCCGCATTGGGATTCACAAAACGCGACTTGTAGCGAATCTCCTTCCTGGCAAATTTCGCCTCGCCCAGCCTCTTCCATTTTTTGCCCTTTGCTTCTTCGTAAGCCACGTCACCAGACACGAAGCCCTGGTCATCGACGGGCAATGTACGCCGGTATTTCGCCCGCGCTGAGTCTACTGGTACGAAATCATTCGTGAAATAATCGACGAAAGCATGTCGCGCGTCATCGTAAGTCGGCTTGGCATCGGCTTTGAAAGCAACGGGAAAAAAGACCGCTTGCCGGACCCGTTGTCCACCCAGCATGGCCGGCTTCCAGGCCTTGTACATTCCAAAGACCTTCACGGCGGCCGCATTGCACAACGTGTCGATCCCGCGAGTCACTTCGATATTGCTCATGCTGCCATCCGGCTGCACCACGCCTTTGAGATAAACCCGACTGTTTACGCCTTTCACTGCGTTTGGAAGCGGGATCTGAAGATTGGAAGTGATGAATTGATTGAGTACCGTCAGACCACCGGCCGGCTCGGCTTGCTTCTCTACTTCATGGGGCAAATACACTTGCTGAGCGAAGGCCTGTACACCCGAAAACAACAATA
>DATMSL010000525.1:0-2374 GCA_035565435.1 Dyadobacter sp.
GTCGAAATCCGGCTATCGCTTACGGTTTTTCATTCGCAGATAAACGGCGTTGGTCCAGCCAAACCCTTCCTGAATTTCGTACTCTCCCCCTCCGGCGATCAGGTTGGTGTCCGATACATTGTACTTTTCGAGCATCTTACCCGAATGCCTGAATTCCTTCTCGATCAGTCCCAGCCATTCGTCGCTAAGCTCGTTGGCAGTCCGGTGAAAATTGTAATTACGTAATCCTTTATAGACGATCCATTGCAGCGGGGCCCAGCCATTGGGGGCGTCCCATTGCTGCCCTGTTCGTACCATGGTTGTGAGCAATCCACCCGATTTGAGGAAATTGAGCCTTATGTACGCACGCACATAATGAGAGTGAGGCTTGGGCGCGAGCTTGAAAAACAGGGGAAACGCGCCTGCGATGGTGACAGCCTTGGAGAAATCCCTTTTCCGGAAATCATAATCCATGTAATAATTCCTGGACTCATCCCAGAAATACGCTTGGATGGCGATATTCCGCTGCCGCGCTTTTTCCTCGTAAAGTAAATGCATACGGCGGTTGTCACAAAGCAAGTAGGCTTCAGCGATGGTTTTTTCCAGGTGGTAAAGCAGGCAATTCAGGTCGAGGGGCAGGATGTCGGTGGTGTGAATCGACGCAAAATCGGTTTCATCGGCAAACCACCGGCTGCTGAAATCCCATCCCGATTCCGCGGCAGCCCGGATATGGCGGTAGAGATCTTCCGGGGCGGTGCCGTACTTCTCGTTGGCCTCCCGGGCCAGCTCGGTGTCTTCGCTGTACGATTCAGGGCGCGGGGTGGCTTTATCGTCCCAATATCGGTTGAGCAGTGCGCCATCGGGAAGATAGACGAGGCGCCGGTGAGCTGTGAAGGGTTCGCAAGGTTCCAGGCAGCCGTCCATCCAGTAGTCGTACTCCTTTTGCAATTGCGGCAGGTACTTTTTCAATACCTTTTTACCTTCCATTTCACTGAACAGTTTCACCATTAATGAAAAAAAAGGCGGCTGGGAGCGGCTCAGGTAATAGGTCCGATTGGCGGTGGGGATGAAACCCAGGGTGTCTACCAGATAGGCGAAGTTGTTGAGCATATTCCGGATCAACTCCACGCGCCCCGATTCTTTGAGCCCAAGCATCGTAAAGTAGCTGTCCCAATAATATATTTCCCTGAAACGTCCACCCGGCACCACATAAGGGTGGGGCAGGGGGATGAGCGACCCGCCCCGTTCCTGGTTTTCGGGCTGACGGGTAAGTATCGACCAGAGCTTTCCTACATGTTCGGAAACTGAATCGTTCTTGTCCGAAACGAATCCCGACGCAATCTGAGCTGGCATCCTGAAATACCCCCGGACGAATGCTTCCATGTCGAAGCCTGGGCGGTCTTTTTCTTGGTGGTACCGCTCTATGATCAGCACAGGGTCTTCCAACGGAATAGCGTCGGCAAAAGTTTTCGAATCGGAGAAAATGTGGCTGCATTGCACGTCACGGAATAGCGTCCCGTACAACTCTTCGGGAGAGATGTGTGCCTGGCCGTAAGTGAATGATGGAGCAACAAAACCGTACAAAACAAACTGATTTTAGGGGTTCTCCCCCGAATGATGGACAATGACTTATTTGACTTCGGTGAATTTAAGTTTTGGTAATGACATCGCATTCTCAATCAGTTTAATTTGAATACCCAGAATTCCCACCTCGGCATTGGCATCGATCTTCTCCGCATCGTCGGTCGGCTTGTGATAGTCGTCGTGGCCGCCGGTATGGAAAAACAGCACGGGGATTTGCTTGGCATAAAACGAACCGTGGTCCGAGCCGCCACTTCCCGCATTATCCGTAAAAAACTTCGTATCGCTCTTTACATCCTTGAAAATCGCAGGCCATTCGGCGCTGGTGCCGTAGCCGCCAATGCCGACGCCCCGGTTCGGGTCGTATCGCCCGATCATATCCATGTTCGACATGAAATTGATGTCGGTCAATGGCAATGTCGGGTTGTTTACAAAGTAACGCGAGCCCACGAGTCCCAGTTCTTCTGCCCCGAATGCGATAAAAAGGAAGTTATAAGGTTCCTTTTTGTCATTTCCCGAAAAATACCGCGCCAGTTCGAGCAGCCCGGCGACGCCCGATGCGTTATCATCGGCTCCGTTGTGAATCTGCCCTTCTGGCTTTTCGGCTTTGGAGCTGCCCTGGCGGCCCAGGCCAAGGTGGTCGAAATGAGCGCCAATGACGATGGTATAGGGCGCTCCGTTGTCGAGAAACCCAATCACATTCCTTGCCTCACGGATGCTGTCGGGCACTACCACGCGCCTGATTTTGGCTGTAAAAGGCTGGTAATAACCTTCGGTTCCTCTGGGTAAAAGGTGGTACTTTTCGAATTGTTTC
>DATMSL010000526.1:0-7628 GCA_035565435.1 Dyadobacter sp.
CAGGATAACTGCCACATTCACTTTCCCTTCCACTCCCGACCGGTATTTGAGCTCCAACGAAACAGAATCTTCCTGCTCGATGTGAATATCTCTGAAATAAGGTAAAATACCCACCACCGGCAGCCCCGTCAGCTCTTCAAGCATTCTTTTACCTTCCTCAAACAGCCTCCCATCCCCCCTGAACTTGTTGATAATAATGCCCTTCATACACGCGCGCTCCTCAGGCGTGAGCAATGCGATGGTGCCATAAACACTCCCAAAAACGCCACCTTTATCGATGTCAGCGATCAGATACACAGCCGCCCCGGCATGTGCGGCCATTCTTAGATTTGTAATATCCCGATGTTTGAGATTAAGCTCCGAAATACTCCCTGCTCCTTCCATAACGATCGGCGAATACCTGGCGGCAAGCCGATCGAACGCCTCCTTAACAGCCGAAAACAACTCTCTGCGATCATTCGCCATAAAGTACTCATAAGCCGACTGGTTCCCGACGGGCTTTCCATTCAAAACGACTTGCGAAGTCTTGTCATTCGTCGGTTTGAGCAACACGGGATTCATATCCGACTCGCAGGGGACTTGCGCTGCTTCCGCTTGCACGGCTTGTGCCCGCCCAAGTTCGAGACCGTCGGCCGTAACAAAGCTATTGAGCGACATATTCTGCGCCTTGAAGGGCGCGGGCTGGTAACCATCCTGTTTGAATATCCTGCAAAAACCGGCTGTGATCACACTTTTACCTACATCTGAGCCCGTACCCACAAACATTATCGGGCGTAACTTATTAGTTTTCATAGCATTTAAATATCGATACGCACCGCGATAGAGCCTGTAATTTCATTGGCAGAGAGCTCCTGCAAAGACAAATATTCTCCACCCAGCGCCACAGCAAGTTCCCTCGCCTTTCCGTATCGGACGTAGCCGCTTTCGGTGTCCAGCACTAGTGCAGGGCATTTCAAATTCTCAGCGAGGTGTATTGACTGTGACCAGGCATCCCCGCTTGCACCTGGAAGAGGTACATTAGCCTTTCCATCGCTTAATATTACCAGAAATGGTTGATTCCGATCATTTTTTGCCGTTGAAGCGATCATTTTCCTTGCTAGCTGCAATGCATGCGGCAGCGGCGTGCGCCCTCCCGTAGGCAGTTTTTCCAGAGTCAGCTCGGCAAGCTCTATGCTTCGCGTCGGTTCGAGCAGCACCGTCGCTTCCACACCGCGGAAGCCAATCACCGCTACCATATTACGTTTCTGATAAGCATCTTTCAGCAAATTCATCACGCTTCCTTTGACAGCCTCCATTCGCTTGCCCGCAGCCATTGAGCCAGAGGCATCTACCACAAAAACAATAAGGTGACCGGCCTTGCCATTTCTGATTTTCTGATGTAAGTCCTGCCTGCCGATATGCAGTTGGTCGGGATCACGTGTCAGAGCATGTACCACTGTTTCTGTCAATGCAATGTCTGTGGTAGTATCGCTTTTAATGGCCCGCACCTGGAAACCTTTCTCACTTTGTCTGGCTTTAATTGCACGGCCACTGGCTGAATTTGACATCGTGACAGCTTCGATATTTGACAATTCTGGAATATTCATTCTAAAATCAGTACCCGCTATACTTTCATGCTGCATATCATCGCAATTTCCTTCACCGCATTCCTCTTTTTCCTGATCATTCGCCGCAGTTTTTGTATAACTTGAAGGTTGTGCGTCAGGCTGTGCCGCATCGTATTCCTCTGAATTCTTCTGACTATCGTCCGTAGACTGACCGGTTTGCGGCGGCAATGCTTTTTTCCCCTTCCTGTGTGTCAGAACCAGCTCGCCCCCTTCGCGTATATCCTGCGGGGTTACTACCGTCCGCCCGTTCAATGCCGCTATCGTGATCGCAGTTTTGTACAGCACGATGTCGGCTCGCAAGCTGCTTACGCCCCATTCAATACATAGTTGGCTGATCATTTTGAGCAAACCGTCGGGCATTTGGACAAGTGGCAGCAAGGCCCTCGCCCTGCTTATTTCCTCCCTCACAACTTCCTGCCCATTCATCCAATGGTTCACGAACGCAACCGGATCGCTTTCAAACGCAATCCTTCTCCGCACTACCTCGGCCCTCGCTTGCACATCGGTTTGGGCCTCTACCTCCACCATCAGTCCGAAACGGTCCAAAAATTGGGGGCGCAGGTTTCCTTCTTCCGGGTTCATTGTGCCGATCAGCACAAACCGGGCCGGATGGCTCACCGACAGTCCTTCGCGCTGAACCGTATTAACTCCCGATGCCGCTACATCCAGCAGCACGTCCACCAGGTGGTCGGCGAGGAGATTCACTTCATCGATATACAGAATTCCCTCGTGCGCACTCGCAAGCAGGCCTGGGAGCAATTTTTTAGTTTTGTTGGAAAGGATCGCCTCGATGTCCAGACTGCCGAGTACCCGATCCTCGGAAGCGCCTAGCGGCAAATCGACGAATGGTACCGGTTCGCCTGTATGCTCCAGCACCGGCATCACTTCGGCCAATCCCCGCACGGCGGTACTTTTCGCTGTGCCTTTTTCACCCTTGATCAGTACTCCGCCGATACCGGGATTGATTGCACACAGCAGCAATGCTTTTTTCAGTTTGTCTTGCCCGACGATCGCGGAAAACGGATATAAATTCATTTCAATTTTCATTTTAAAGGAGCATTATTCGCTTCTGGATTCAAGCAGCGCCTCACTTTTGAGGTACAAATTCTTCAAACCTTCCAACGCCTCTTCCGACGGCTTTTCCCAAAGTCCCCGCTGCGCCGCTTCCAGCAGGCGCTCAGCAATGGCATGAAGTGCCCACGGGCTGTTTTCTTCGAAAAACTGCTGCATGGCAGCGTCCAACGCGTAGGTCTCAGCTACCTTTTCGTACATCCAGTCATCCACGACTCCTGCCGTAGCATCGTAACCAAAGAGGTAATCGACGGTGGCGGTGAGTTCCAGCGCACCTTTGTAGTGGTGCTTTTTGATGCTCTCGATCCATTTAGGGTTCACGACGCGCGACCTGAAAACACGCATTGTTTCTTCTTTCAAGTCCCTTACCACCGGTCGCGCAGGGTCCTGCGAATCACCAAAATAATGCCTGGGCTGCTGGCCTGTCAGGTTACGGATCGTGGCAATCATCCCGCCGTGAAATTGCAGATAATCGTCGCTATCGAACAGGTCGTGTTCGCGGTTGTCCTGGTTGTGTAATGCCACTTCCACACTTGCAAGCCGCTGGGTAAACTCCTTGCGCGCGTCCACGCCCTGCGCATTGCGCGAATAGGCATAACCGCCCCAGTTAATGTACGCCCGCGCAAAATCATCATCGGTTTGCCAGTTCCTTTCATTGATCAGAGGCAATATACCGGCCCCGTAACTACCGGGCGCCGCTCCGAAAATACGGTAGGCGGCCCGCTCTTCGGCCTGCTCAATGGATAGTGTGTCGTCCTTTTGCAGTTCAGCAAGTTCTTTTAAGTAATGCTTTTTTACAAAATTCTCCTCCAATGGCTCGTCAGCAGCGATTACCATCTGCACCGCTTCATCCATCAACTCGATCAGGTGCGGAAATGCGTCCCTGAAAAAGCCGCTGATACGCGTCGTCACATCAATCCGCGGGCGACCGAGCTCAGCCAACGGAATGATTTCCAGGCCATTGATCCGCCTGCTTTCTGCCTGCCAAACGGGCCGCACCCCCAACAATGCCAGCACTTCGGCTACATCGTCGCCGTGCGTACGCATGGCACTCGTGCCCCAAATGCTGATACCTACACTTTCGGGATACCTGCCGGTCTCTTTCCAATGGCGGTCCAATACCTCCCTGGCCAACTGCAGCCCCACTTCCCAGGCCGCTTTGGAAGGCAGCACCCGTGGGTCGACGGCGTAAAAATTCCTTCCCGTAGGCAGGATATGCGCCATTCCGCGCGTAGGCGCGCCGCTCGGGCCGGCAGGCACGTAATCACCCGAGAGACCGTGCAAGAGATTAGTAATTTCTTCTTCCGTGCGTGTGAGATTCCCCACAAGCTCCTCTGACATAAAATTGAGTATCGTGCGAATACCAGCCAGCTCGGGCAAGTTCGGGTTGCATTCGATCGACTCAAATATGATCCGGTCAATTGCCGCCCTGTCAAATTTGTAATGCTCGAACAGCCTGACCATGTGCGCAGCCATTTCATCGAGCACTTCGAGCGCATCGGCCCCGGTTACGACCGGCCGACCAGCCCATGCTACCAACTTATCGGCCGGTGCGGACAGTTTTTGGCCTTTTTGTTGATGAAGTGTATCAATATTAAAACCATATACATTTCCTAAAACAGCCTGCATCCCCGGCACCGGCCCATTCGGAAGCCGGGTGAGCGCTTGCAGCATATCGAGCAATACGTCACCCTCAGGCATTTCACCTAGTGTATGCAACCCGTTCCGGATTTGCGCGGCACCGAGTTCGCACAAATAGCCGTCGATATCCTCGATCAAATGCGCGATATCTTTTCCGTCCATTTCCGCGAGACTGATCGGTACACCCTCGGGCGTCATATCATCGTCCCAATCATGTTTATGGTCTCCATGATTGCGACTCAACATGGCGGAAAGATCCGCATCCAGGTTGGTCTGCTTGATCAGATCCCAGATTTGCCTTTGCAGTAGGGGCAATTTGGAAGGATCCAGACTTTCAACCTGATAATACTCATCCACCAACTGTGTCAGTTGTGCCAATTCACCGTAGGTATCCGCGGAAGTCATCGGGGGTGTCAAGTGATCGACGATCACCGCATGTGCACGCCGTTTGGCTTGCGAACCTTCGCCGGGGTCGTTGATGATGAATGGGTAAAACAATGGCAAATCGGCCAGGAATGCATCGGGGAAGCAGTTTTCCGATAGCCCGATCCCTTTTCCGGGCAGCCATTCCAATGTCCCGTGCTTACCCACATGCACAATGGCATCAGCGCCCCAATCGTCCCGGAGCCATTTGTACAAGGCATAATAATGATGCGTAGGCGGTAAATCGGGCTGGTGATAGATCGCGTCCGGGTCCATACCATAGCCTCGTGGCGGCTGCAATGCCACAAAGGCATGGCCCAAATCGAGCCCGGCCAATGCAATATGCCCTTCGTGTACATAGGTTTCCCCGGGAGCCGGGCCCCATTGTTTCAGCATTTTCTGCCGGGCAGCTTCGGGCAACTCTTCAAACCAACCCGCATATTGTATAGCGGGAACTGTGGCCGCAGCCTGCGCGAGCTGGCCTGGTGTCAGGAATTCCTGATCGTAGGCACACAGATCTATCAGTTTGTGAATCAACTCCGTTCCTGTCGCAGGCAGATTGTCGATCCTGTAACCTTCGTCCTGCATTGCCCGCAGGATATTCATGAGCGACGCCGGCGCGTCCAGCCCTACCGCATTTCCGATCTGGGAAGCTTTGGTATTGGAATTGGTCAATAGGAATGCGACCTTTTTATCGGCGTTCTTCAAATGTCTTAAACGTGCAAACCGAATAGCTAAACCAGCAACCCGATCGATCCGGTTATCCAATGGCTCATATCCACGCGTATCTTTTCCTTTCTCCTTAAATGAAACGGGCACAGTGATAATGCGCCCGTCGAATTCTGGAATAGCCACATTCATCGCCGTATCGAGCGGATTAAGCCCCCGCGACGAGGATTCCCACGGCCCGCGCCCCATACCGCTCGTGATCGCCTGTAAAACCGGCACGTTCAGGTCCAGCAATGCCTTGGAAGGGTCGCTACCCTGTCCTACCGGCTGTATATCCGTCATCGCAAATGAAATCGTATTGACCAGCACATCGATTCCCATCTCCGCGCCCGTTTCAAAAAATTCAAATGCCAGCGGCTTGCCGGTTACGGTATTGACCGATTTGAACGAAGATGTAAACACAGGCAGCACATTCACACCTCGTTCTTCGAGCGCGCGGATCATCGCGTCCACAAACTGAGTGTTCCCGCTCAGCCAATGCGCCCTGTAAAAGGTAATGCCTACCGTCGCCAGGGCCGGATTCCGGTATTTCAGCCAGTCGGATGGGTCCGCAAATTCGGGCAGATCGGGATGGTAAATACCTTGCTCCGGTAAGTTTACAGGTGCCTCAGCCCCAAAACCGGTCATCAGCAAGTGATCCGAAAGGTAGCTCAGAAGTGAAATCAGGTTACTATAACCGCCAGCCTGCAAGTAGGCCAGGGTTTCATGCAGAATATCGGGCGGAACCGTCGATACTGCCGCAAATTCCGGGTTTAGCTCTCCGGTACCGCTCACCACGATCAGGTGTTGGCCACGCTGCCCGGCCAGTTTCACCAGCTCATTAAACCCGGGAATGCTGCTCAGCCGGCCGTGAATGCGAATGATGATGATTTTCGCTTCCGCGATTTCACGCTGCAAAAGCTGCTGCATTTGCTCTTCGCTTTTGATCGCCATCAGGCTGATGCCCGTCGTTTTGGGAAAGCCATCCGGTAGGAGCTGCATGGCGCGGTCGAGCGTGAGCAAGTCCGTATCTGCGTGTGTGAGGAACACGATCCCGTCGGTAGGAATGGCCGTTTGTCCGAGTTCAGTCGAAGTTTCGGAACCTTTCCAGGTATAAAACTGAAATACATATTCGGCCAGATCCGAGGGTGGCACCAGGTACCGGTCGGCCTTGACCATGCTTTCGATGTAGTCAAAAATCGCGATGATCTGCCATTCATAATTGATCGAATGGAACCACACCGAATGCCCGTCGAACAGGAGCGTCACCACATTCGCCAATGTGCACGGGCCCAGACAGCCACCTTTGGTCATGTGCACCACATTCCGCAGCTTCCGCCTCAGCCATTCATTTTTATACAATTCCACGGGAATGGGCGCATACCCGCGATCGACGCGCCCGCAGCAGCAGGCATTGTAGCAATAGGAAAGATGCCCGCGCCGCTGCACGAGGTTAATGGACTTTCCGTCGGATCGGGTAACACGCTGGCGTTTCATTGTGGGCTGTCAGCTTTCGGCTGTCGGCCGTCGGCTTTTTTTGTGGTTTTGTTGATGAGGTGTTGAATAAACTCAGGCTTGTCGGCCCAGTAGAAGTGGGCATAACTGGCAAAGGTATTTTTCGCTCTGAAAAATTGTGTATCGACAGGTATACCCCTTGCATTAGTCATTGTTGCAAGCGGCGTCTGCTCCCATGGCTCCTTCAATGAAGAGTAGTGAAATTCATGGCCTCTGATTTCCAGGCCATCCCAATGCATAACCCGGTAACCGAGCGTCATTTTAGCGTGTTGGAGCGTAGTTGCCAGGTCGAGCATGCCGGCCATTTTGAATGCAGCGCCCTTGCTATCGACAAGCTCCCTGCCCAGGTACATCAACCCACCGCATTCTGCATAGGTTAATCCTCCGCTTTCACAATACTGCCGAATACTTTCCAGCATCGATAGATTTCCTGCCAATTGTGCCGCAAACAGCTCGGGATAACCGCCCGGCAGGTAGAGCAGGTCGGTTTCAGGCAAGGCTTCGTCATTCAGGGGGCTGAACCATTGAATTTCCCCGAATGCACGCAGGCATTCAATATTCTGGTGATATAAAAATGAAAAGGCCTCGTCGTGCGCGACAGTTATGCGCAGGTTTTGATATCCGTCGTTTAAAGACTTTGAATGAATTGAAGCATTTATAACG
>DATMSL010000527.1:0-1686 GCA_035565435.1 Dyadobacter sp.
TGAATGCCACAACTTCGGCGGTGTACTTGAGCCCCGCTACATTGTCGGCGCGGAATCACTTGACCAGTGAGCTATTACGCACTCTTTTAAGGGTGGCTGCTTCTAAGCCAACCTCCTGGTTGTCTGGGCAACTCCACATCCTTTCCCACTTAGCACACGCTTAGGGGCCTTAGTTGGTGGTCTGGGCTGTTTCCCTCTCGACTATGAAGCTTATCCCCCACAGTCTCACTGCTGCGCTCTCACTTACCGGCATTCGGAGTTTGGCTGACGTCAGTAACCTTGTAGGGCCCATTAGCCATCCAGTAGCTCTACCTCCAGCAAGAAACACGCAACGCTGCACCTAAATGCATTTCGGGGAGAACCAGCTATCACGAAGTTTGATTGGCCTTTCACCCCTACCCACAGCTCATCCCCTCCATTTTCAACTGAAGTGGGTTCGGTCCTCCACGACGTCTTACCGTCGCTTCAACCTGGCCATGGGTAGATCACTTCGCTTCGGGTCTAGATCACGCCACTCACACGCCCTATTCAGACTCGCTTTCGCTACGGCTGCCCCACACGGGTTAACCTCGCGACGTAACACTAACTCGCAGGCTCATTCTTCAAAAGGCACGCCGTCACCAGAATCAGACTGGCTCCGACGGATTGTAAGCACACGGTTTCAGGTACTGTTTCACTCCCCTCCCGGGGTACTTTTCACCTTTCCCTCACGGTACTGGTCCGCTATCGGTCATTAGGGAGTATTTAGGCTTATCAGGTGGTCCTGACAGATTCGCACGGGATTTCTCGGGCCCCGTACTACTTGGGATACTCTCACAGGCGGTACAAACACATTACGGTTACGGGACTAACACCCTCTCTGGCCGGCCTTTCAAAACCGTTCACCTATGCGCGCACATCACACCCCACCAGCCCGGCAGAACTGGTATGGAAAGTCCCACAACCCCGACCATGCAACGCCCGCCGGCTATCACACATGGAACGGTTTAGCCTGATCCGCGTTCGCTCGCCACTACTAACGGAATCACTATTGTTTTCTCTTCCTGCGGGTACTGAGATGTTTCACTTCCCCGCGTTCCCCCCACGCACCCTATGTGTTCAGGTACGGGTCACCAAGTCACTCGCGCGCTTGGCGGGGTTTCCCCATTCGGACACCCTGGGATCACAGTCCGGTTATCGACTCCCCCAGGCTTATCGCAGATTCCTACGTCCTTCTTCGGCTCCTAATGCCAAGGCATCCACCGTGTGCTCTTAAAAACTTGACCACAAAGATCAAAAACAAGCTCACTCGAGAGAACCATGAAAACTGTCCCGCGCACCCAAAGGCACACGAACCAGATCCAGGTTCATTTATCTTGGAAATTGCTTCTTATACAAGATGCTCGCGTCCACTATGTAGTTCTCAAACAACAACCCCACACCACACACCCCACACACACGTGCGTGGACCGTCATGGCAGGGAAACCAGAAACAAACACTCCCACCAGAACACCACCCACACCCCGAAAGGCGAAGACAGCGAACCCGTGGTCCTGTTGCCTCAGGACCCAACAGTGTGCCAAACACGAAAACCACCACATCACCACGCCCACCGTTCCAGAACCACCACCAGGTGGGGTTCGTACTAGAGAAGGACACGACAACACAACGGCCGCTATTTGTTGATATTCCACCCATGAGCACCT
>DATMSL010000528.1:0-5111 GCA_035565435.1 Dyadobacter sp.
AGGACTTTCTCAGCGACGACAGTTTTGTGCAATGGGTACTGACCGGCGGGCAAAGTGTTTTCTGGGAAAATTTTATGCAGCAATATCCCGACCGTGCGGGCGAGCTCGCGCAGGCAAAAAATTTGGTACTGGCACTTACCGATGCCGAGCGGCAGGACATTACCGCATTGAAGCCCAAGCTGGTTTGGTCGCGGATCAGCTCGGAGATAAATCACGAACGTGAAATGCAGGAGGTTCCAATGCGCCGGATGTACAGAAGCTGGCCATTTCTGTCCGCAGCCTCCGTTATTTTTGCTTTGGGTATCGGATGGGCAATCCTCCATTTGCGGGGCTCCGACAGGGTCAGTTATTATGACCTGACGACGAAGATCAAAGTAGAGACCGCTCTCATCGAAAAAAACAACCCAAATGCGCAGCCGATGGATGTCCTGCTCGAAGATGGCTCCGTAGTTAAGCTCTCGCAAGGTGCGCGGCTCTCCTATCCGAAGCATTTCGATAAAAACCAGCGGAAAGTAGTCTTAACCGGAGAAGCATTCTTTGATGTCGCCAAAGATCCAGACAGGCCATTTTATATCTATTCCAATGAGTTGATAACCAAGGTCTTGGGCACCAGCTTTACGATCAGTTCAACCGATGACAGCCAGCAGGTGGTGGTCCGCGTACGTACAGGACGGGTATCGGTATACAGCCAGCAAGAGAAAAACCTTGCCGATCCGGAAACGGGCGGCGTGGTATTACTACCTAACCAGCAGGCTATTTATCATCGGGAAAAGCAGCAGTTAAGCCGCAAGCTTGTAGCTAATCCGCTGCCTGTGGTGAGCTCGCCGGCCGCTATCCGCTACGAAGACACGCCTGCGGCGAAGGTTTTCCGGGATATCGAAAATAAGTATGGTATCCATTTGATTTACAATGAAGAGAACCTGAAAAACTGCTTTATCACGACCTCGATCAGCGATGAGCCGCTTTACGATACCATGGACTTGGTTTGCCGGATTATTGGCGCCACTTACAAGGAAGTGGACGCACAACTGGTCATCGATTCGAAAGGCTGTCAATAAATCCAAAACCTGAAACTAAACCGTGACTATATGAACAGATAACAATACCTCCCTTCACGTCATAAAAAGGGAGCGAGGTGGCGACCTCGCTCCCGGATTTGGCCGCTTGCAGTGCGAATGCAAGCACAGGCCTCGTGTTTTGCTCTGAAACAAAAACATTCAAAGTTATGCCAGAATCATCTATCAAAAAAATGATTTTCAAGATCATGAAAATCTCATTGATACAGCTATTTACGATCATTACCCTGACGGGCATCGGTTATGCCCGCAACGGAGCCGCGCAGGACCTTTTAGCTAAACGTATAAATATTAGCGTTACGAACGGAAGTTTCAAAGACGTGCTTCGCAGCATTGAATCCCAGGTAGACATTACTTTCTCCTACCAGCGGGATGTAGTTCCAGAAGAACGGCTGACGATCAGCTACGAAAATCTCCCGCTCGACGCCGTGTTCGCGCAGTTGCTTACACCGCGACAAATTGGTTACGAAGTACTTAAAAACAGAAAAATATTGCTTACCAAGCTCAAAGCCGCCGGTGTGGAAACTCCCCCCGATCAGGTCAGACAGCCCGAAAAAGTAAGTGAACGAATGCTTTCAGGACGGGTAACCGATGAAACCGGCGCAGGCCTGCCAGGTGTGAATATTGTGGTAAAAGGAACGGTCACCGGCACGTCCTCGGACATGTCTGGGAAGTACATTCTTTCCATTCCCGACGAACTCTCCGGTGATACGCTTGTATTTTCTTATATAGGTTATGTGAATCAGGAAATCCAAATTAGTACCCGTTCGGAAGTGAATGTGACGATGCTCGCAGACACGAAAGCGCTGACGGAAGTGGTGGTTGTCGGATACGGGACGCAGAAAAAAAGCGACCTGACCGGTTCGGTGGTGCGCGCCGACATTCAGGCATTCCGGGAGTCGCCAAACGTCAACCTGGCCCAGTCGCTGCAAGGCTCAGTCCCGGGGTTGAATGTGGGGCAGGTGACTGCGGCGGGCGCAAATCCGACGATCTCGATCCGCGGAAGAACGACGATCAACGGGAATCAGAATGTACTGCTGGTCGTGGACGGTATCATATTTACCGGCAGTATGAGCGACCTGAACCCGGCCGATATCGAATCCGTGGACGTACTCAAAGACCCCAGCAGCATGGCCATCTATGGCGCCCAGGCAGCCAACGGCGTGATCCTGATCACGACCAAAGGAGGGCAAAAGACATCGAAACCGGTATTCAGCTACACCGGCACTTATACCACGCAATCACCAGTAAATTCACTGCATTTATTTGACCGAGAGGGTTATATCAAAAAAGTGATGGACCAGGACTGGAAAAATGCATACCTGGCGCCTGATTACACCATGCCTAACCCGAATTACAACATTCAGAATTACATTGCCGACCCGCCCGTCCGGGAAGGTTTCAACAACGGCACTAATTTCGACTGGTGGGACCAAACGACGAGCCCCGGCTACATCACCGCTCACAACCTAAGTGTGCAGGGAACTTCCAAAGAGCTTTCCTATTTCTTGTCGGGCGGATATACGGATCAGAAGGGTTTTGTGATGAACGACAAGTTTAAACGCATCACGACGCGGATCAATGTCGAAAACAAAATTTCCAAATGGTTTAAAGTGGGCGTGCAGAGCTCGGGTTCCTTTTCGGATTATTCCGGTGTTGCTCCGGCATTAGGGGGGATCAGGCTCATGGCACCGCTGGTGACGCCTAGGGACGAAAACGGCGAATTTATTCTGAATCCTATTGGCACCAACGTCGCCAACCCGTTCCTGGTCGCGGATGCCGATGATTTCGATAAACGGAACAGTCTTTTCGGCAATCTGTACGCTGGTGTGGATGTTCCGTTTGTCCCGGGTCTTACCTACCGGCTAAATTATGGTCACAATTTCTCCTGGGACCGGCATTACAGCAGTAACCCATATCTGAACGGCGCTTCTGGAACAGCCTACAAGATCAATTCGACTTCCTACGACTGGACGCTGGATAACATCATCAATTACAAAACCTCTTTCAATAAGGCTCACAGTCTGGACGTAACGCTCGTCGCGGGGCGACGGGAGCGTAATTTTGAAGAATCCAATGCGACGGGGTACAATTACAACAGCCTCCGGCTCAGCTATAATGACCTCAGTCTGGCAACCGTCCAGAATATTTTTTCTTCGGCCTGGAATGAGAGCTTTCTCTACCAGATGGCCCGCGTCAATTACGAGCTGAAATACCGGTATCTGCTTACCGCTACGATCCGGCGAGATGGCTTTTCAGGTTTTGCGGAGAACAAGAAAACAGCCCTTTTCCCTTCCATCGGCTTTGGGTGGGTGATCAGTGAAGAAGAATTTATCAAACCGCTGGACATCACGATGTTGAAACTACGTGGCTCCTACGGTCGGAACGGGAATCTGGTAGACCGGTATTCTTCGCTGGCAAGGATGCACATTTACCCTGCCTATGTTTTCGGCGAGGGCGCTCCCACCGAATTCGGTCAGCAGGTTACCAGCCTTGCCAATCCTAATTTGTCCTGGGAAACGACCACCGGATTTAATTTTGGCTTGGATTTCGCCGTTCTGAAAAATCGGCTCTCGGGAAGCCTCGATTACTATCTGACCACCACCAGCGACCTGATTTTCGATGTGAACATACCCGAAGTGACGGGTTTCAGCCAGATCACCTCCAACATCGGCAATATTGCCAACCGTGGGATCGAGCTCATGCTGAATGGAAAAGCGATCACCGGACAAGACCTGAAATGGAATGTAAGCTTTAACCTGGCTGCTAACCGGAACCGGATCATGAAACTGCTCGGCCAGGACAATAACGGAGACGGCGTCGAGGACGACCTGGTCGCGAGCGGGTTGTTCATCGGTCAGCCCATCGGGGCGATCTACGACTACGAATCGGGCGGGATTATCCAGCTCAACGAAGAACCTCCCAAAGGCTTCTTTGTAGGAACACACCGGATTGTCGATCAGAATAATGATGGTTTTATCGATGCCAACGACCGGGTGATCCGGGGACGCACCGAGCCGGCATTCAATTTTGGTTTATTAAATGAATTTCAATATAAAAACTTCACTTTCCGCTTTTTCCTCAACTCCATTCAGGGTGGACGGAACAGTTACCTGGGCTTGAATATGCCTACCGCGATGGGGATCGGAGATAATGCCCGGCGCCACAATTTTTGGCGGGAACTTGATTACTGGACCCCGGCCAACCCCAACGCCCGTTACCGCAGCCTCGACCAGGGTGCCGCAACCGAATACAATTACTATGGCAACAGGAGTTTTGTGCGTCTCCAAGACATCACACTCTCTTATTCGGTGGGAGCCGCTGCGATCCAAAAGCTCGGATTACAGGGCTTGAAACTGTTTGTCAGCGGCAAAAACCTGGCTACCTGGACCAAATGGCAGGGCTGGGACCCAGAATCGGGAGCCGGGTTATCGTCGACCGGCATGCCGGTGATGAAAGGTTTTTCAGTGGGTCTGGATGTTCGATTTTAAACTTAAAACAGTATGAGACACTTTGCTTCAATCCCTAAATGGGTAATGCTGATTGCGATATTTGCCGCAGGTTGCAATGAAAAGGAAATCTTGCGTGAGGTGCCCAAAGATTTTGCGAGCCCGGAAAACTCGTTTATCACTGAAAGCGATTTCAATTCTGCGATCATCGCGTTGTACGACCTCACGCGCGGCACACTATCGGACGGTGAGCACCGGCCTCTAGACCACATCTATGGAACCGACTTGGGCTATAATGCAGCCCAGCAGCTCAACGAGCGTTTTGGCAGCTACCCGGCTACGCTGACAACCACCTCGGTGCAAGCCCTATTTCACTGGCAACAATATTACAAGATCATTTCCAGCGCCAACATTATCCTGAACCGGCTGGGCGACGCCAAATTCACCGACGAACGAAAGAAGGCTATCGAAGCCGAAGCGCGGATTTTCAGGGGGTTGGCCTACCGCAACCTGGCACACCTCTATGGCGGCGTTCCAATCGAGCTTAAAGAAGTCAGCTCACCCAAAACCGACTACACCCGCGCCC
>DATMSL010000529.1:0-4148 GCA_035565435.1 Dyadobacter sp.
ACGGATATGACGATACGAAACACTTTTGCATTGCTCATTGTGGCATCGCTCGCTTCCTGCTCGGGGCGCTCCGACGAATCTGTTTCCGAAGATAGCCTTGTCGTTGACACCGTTGCTCAGAGCGCATTGCCTCCGGGCGTCCGGCTCCACGACTGCTATGTGTACCAGACAGAAAAAGATTCTGCATTTCTGCGCATCGATATCCTCGATGACGAAATGGCTGCCGGCGCGCTTTCCTACACCCTTCTTGAAAAAGACCATAATGTTGGGTCGTTCACGGGAACTGTGCACGGAGACACCATTTTCGCACATTACACATTTTCTTCCGAAGGCACCGAATCGGTGCGCGAAGTCGCATTACTGAAAAAGGCCGAAGGCTGGATCGAAGGATTTGGCGAGGTAAAGGACTCGGCAGGTATGATGATTTTCGCAGATCGCTCAAAGGTGGACTTTGCAAAAGGCCTGTATTTCAAGCCTGCTGAATGCCCTCCCGAGCCGCCATTGTAATGTTTTTTTTCAGGATTGCTGCGATTTCTCACGACTGCTGCCATACCGTTGTCAACTAGCAATCATTAATTGCAGTATTAATAACCTGAAAACAGCCCGGTCATGGAAAAAATTGATCTTACTAAAGAATTCAAAACTTACTATTCGGCGAAAAGCGAACCAGAAATCGTTCATCTCGCGAAAGCTCAATACCTATCCATTCAGGGAAAAGGGGACCCGTCGGGTAAAGATTTTGCGCAAAAAATCCAGGCGCTTTATCCCGTGGCTTATGCGCTCAAATTTGCATTCAAAGCACGAGATAAGGATTTTGTAGTTGCCAAACTGGAAGGCCTCTGGTGGTACGATGAGAGCCGTTACCAGCACGCGACCATCGACAATGCACCCCAAACCATTCCCCGCAGCGAATGGGAATACAGGCTACTGATCCGCATTCCGGATTTCGTTACCCGAAAGGACGTCGAATCGGCCGTGAATGAATGCTATGCAGCAAAAGGCATCGTGGATATTAAAGACGTGACCTTCTTTGAACTGGAAGAAGGAAAAGTGGCGCAAATGCTGCATACCGGGCCGTTTGACAGCGAACCGGAGTCTTTGGCCAAGCTAATGGAATTTATGACAGCCCGTAACCTGGGACGTAATGGACTGCACCATGAAATTTATCTGTCCGATTTCCGCAAGACGTCACCCGACAAATTAAAAACCATTCTGCGCGAACCGGTTAAATAGATTATTTCAATATCTTTCGCCCCTCCTGAATTTCATCAAAATTAAAATTAGAAAAATGAAAAAGGCGTTCATAGCATTATGCTTGGCCGGATGGGGTGTGGTTTCTGTCGCAACGGTGCACGCACAGAACCTGAGCACTCAAAAAATCCCTCTCGATCCCAGTGTAAAGACCGGAAAACTGAAAAACGGAATCACCTACTACATTAAGAAGAATGCGGAACCCAAGAACCGTGCAGAGCTCCGCCTGGCGGTTAAAGCGGGGTCGGTGCTCGAAACCGACGCGCAACAGGGGCTGGCGCACTTCATGGAACACATGAACTTCAACGGTACCACGCATTTTCCTAAAAATGAGCTGGTCAATTTCCTCCAAAAAACGGGGGTGCGTTTTGGAGCCGACCTGAATGCTTATACTGGTTTTGATGAAACCGTTTACATGCTGCCTATCCCAACAGATTCTGCGGGGCTGCTCGAAAAAGGCATTCAGGTGCTTGAAGACTGGGCCCACGGTGCATTGCTCGATCCTTCCGAAATAGAAAAAGAACGTGGCGTGGTGCTCGAAGAATCGCGTATGGGGCGCGGCGCGCAACAGCGCATGCGCGATAAATTCCTGAAAGTGATCCTCAACAACTCGCGTTACGCCGAGCGATTGCCTATCGGAAAGGACAGCATTTTAAAAAGCTTCAAGCCTGAGACGATCAAGGCATTTTACCAGGATTGGTACCGCCCCGACCTGATGGCCGTGATAGCAGTCGGTGATTTTGATGTAGCCAAAGTGGAAGCCCTCATTTCCCAGAAATTCGGCTCCATGAAACCGCCGGTCAATCCCAAAAAACGCATTCGCTACGATATTCCGCTGGATGGTTCTACCAAAGTGGCTATCGTAACCGACCCGGAATACCCCCAGAACCTCATTCAATTGATTTACAAACAGCCTAATACGAAAGAGAAATCGTTGCAGGATGTGCGGAATAACTTTGCGCAGGAGCTGTACAATGCCATGATGGGCCAGCGAATGCAGGAACTTACCCAAAAGGCCAATCCGCCGTTCCTCTACGGTGCGAGCCAGTATGGCGATTTCCTCGGGAACCTGGATTCCTACACTTCTATCGCGCTTGCAAAGGATGCGGCTTCGATGAAAACCGCATTGACGACGCTCCTGGAAGAAAACGCGCGGGTGCAGAAATTTGGTTTTACGCAACCTGAACTCGACCGTGCAAAGAAAGACTTTTACAATGCCGTCGAAGAAGATTACAAGGAACGGGACAAAACGAAATCGGCCAATCATGTGCAGGAGTACCTCAACCACTTCCTCCACGATAAGGCGTTTATGGGTGCCGATGCATATTTCGAGTTTGTAAAAAAACACCTGGATGGGGTGACGCTGGCTGAAATCAACGGCTTGGCTAAAAAATACATTACCGACAAAAACAGGGCGGTGGTGATTATGGGACCTGAAAAAAGCAAGGATGTTCTCCCTACCGAAGCGGAAATCCGCACATTGCTGAATGAAGCCGGCAAAGATGTGACCGCCTATGTGGACGACGTTGTGGACGCACCGTTATTGAAGGCGGAACCCGTTCCCGGCAAAATCACGGGGGAAAAGGCGCTCGACAAACTGGGCGTTACCGAGCTCACGCTTTCGAATGGTGTGAAGGTACTATTAAAGCCCACCGACTTCAAAAATGACGAAATTCTGATCAAAGCGACTGCAAAGGGCGGGTATTCGCTTTTCCCGGGTGAGCGCGAGACAGGCATTTTCACGAGTTACCTCGTTCAATCCGGCGGTGTAGGACCTTATAACCAGACACAATTGCAAAAGTTCCTCGCAGGCAAGACCGCCAGCGCAGGCCCATACCTGAGCGAACTCACCGAAGGCGTCGGTGGCAACACCAATCCAAAAGACCTCGAAACAACATTGCAGCTGATCTACGCCTATTTCACGGAGCCCCGCAAAGATGCAGATGTGGCTACGGGCATACTGGCCAATCAGAAGGCATATCTGGAAAATATGCAAAAGACTTTAACCCCTGAAAAAGTCTATTCTGACTCATTGAATGCGGTATTGACAAGTCACAACCCCAAAAGACAGCCGCTGAAACCGGAAAGCATCGACAAAGTGAATCTCGACCGGGCATTTGAAATTTACAAAAACCGCTTCGCTGACGCGTCTGACTTTGTGTTTACGATTGTGGGGGCATTCAAGCCGGAGGCGATCAAACCGTTGATCGAAAAATACATGGGTAGTCTGCCGTCGAGCGACCGGGACGACACGTTCAGCCACCCGAATATTTTCCCGCCGAAAGGGCGCATCGAGAAGGTGATTTATAAAGGATTGGAGCCTAAAAGCAGGGTAACACTCGTTTCGAGCGGCGAATATGACTATAACCCGGAAAATAATGTGCAGATCGAAGCGCTGCAAGAGATTTTGCAGATCAAACTGATCGAATCACTTCGGGAAGAAGAAAGCGGCGTCTACGGTGTGAGTGTTTCGGAAGGTACCGATAAATTCCCTACCGGCCATTACCGGTTCTCCATCGGCTTCGGCTGCGCGCCCGAGAATGTGGATAAACTGGTAAAAAGAGCGCAGGAAGAGATCAACAAGATCAAAACAAACGGTGCAGATCAGAAGGACATCGAGAAGTTCGTCGCGGAAACCCAGCGTAAAACGGAAACCGCGCTTAAAACCAACGGCTTCTGGCTCAATTACCTCGACGATAATACATTCCTCGGCGATGATCTGAATGAAATTTTCGAACAAGACCGGTTGCTGAAATCAGTAACCGTTTCCAGTACCAAAGCTGCCGCGCAGAAGTATTTCAATGATGACGATTTCATCAAAGTGGTGCTCATGCCGGAGAAGAAGTGATGCTGGTCAGCTTCGGCTAAAGCCGATCGTCGGAGGTGCTGCCTAACCC